>JBDTTW010000252.1:0-9812 GCA_039930405.1 bacterium | reverse complement strand
AAAACCCGCGCCATGCGCTCCAATGCAAATCAGATCAATTTCATTCTTCTCCGCATAGTTAAGAATCTCGCGATAGGCTTGCCCTTCGCAGACCGAATGCTTAATCACACACCAAAGATGAGCTTCGGCGGGCACTGCTTTTTGTAAACGACGTGCGGATTTGTGATAGGCGTTTTCTTTCCCCAGCGGGTGCCACGAGACTTCTGACTGCTCAAGCGTCGCCGGGGGCAGCACGTGCAGCAAATGTAGTTCAGCCTGGTATTCCTGGGCGAAGCACAATCCTTGTTTCAGACCGAGTTCAGAGTAGTCAGAGAAGTCATAAGCTACCAGTACGCGTTTGACCGTGATTTTGTGACTTGCGTCATCAACCCAATCGCGCTGGTCGCTATGCATCACCAGTACCGGACAAGGAGCACTGCGACAAACGGCTTCGGCGGTTGAACCAAGCAAGGCTGCCCGGTGCGGACGGCGGCGCGAACGCATTACAATCAAGTCAACTCCATGCTCGGCAGCATAGTCGGAGATTGCAGTTCCCGGGTCGTTGCCTGGTTCAACTACACGCTGCCAATTGATCGCTGCCAGTTCGACTGGACCGAGATAGCGAAACAAAGCTTGTTCGAATAAAGTCTTAACGTCGCTCCGGCCCGCGTCAGAATCGCCACCGCCTCGTTCGCAATGAAAGGCGATCAACTTAGCGTCGTAAGTCCGCGCTAACGCCAGCGCGTAACGCAAGGCCTCGTCCGAATCGGCCGTCAAATCTGTGGGACATAGAATGCTTTTTATGGACATGGCGTTTTGCCTTTGAACTGGTGTCGCCTCACTGATCATTTGAGCAACGACCGTGCCGGACACAAACAAGGCTTTTTGTGGGCCGCCCTTGGGTGTTTGCGCAGTAATCCGCGAATAACGGGGGAGATTCCGCAGCCAGGTATCCCACTTTCAGAGTTTGTTTATTGAATACAAGGCAATTCAACTTGCGCTGAACCATGTTGGCTGGGAATGCTTCTTGCTCAGCTTCAGTGTGCGGGCTAAGGCCCTGTGCCGGACGAGAGGCAATTCACAAGACACTATGCAAAATCAAAGCGGTTTGAACCCGATTGTGATCCGAGGTATGCGAGCGCTGCCGCCTTCAGATTTGGCGGCTTACCCGCTCGCACGCTGTAGACAATTGCGTCACATGATCGGCAACACGCCATTGCTCGCTATTCGGCTTTCCTGGCGCGGCAAAGAACGAATCGTCTATGCCAAGGCCGAGCACATGAACATGACGGGCAGCATCAAGGATCGGATGGCATTCCACATTCTTAAGCAAGCTTACGCAGCAGGACGCTTCGAAGTCGGCGATAAGATTGCGGAAGCCACGAGCGGAAATACCGGCATCTCGTTCGCTGCGATTGGTAGAGCGCTCGGCCACGAAGTTGTCATTTTCATGCCTGATTGGATGAGCGAGGAACGTATTGCCCTAATCAAGAGCCTGGGCGCGAAGGTTGTTCAGGTCAGTCACGAACAGGGGGGATTTCTCGGAAGTATCCGGCTGAGCGAAGAATTGGCACAACGCGAACCCGGCATCTTTTTGCCGGCGCAATTTGCAAACGCCGCGAACGTGGAAGCTCACGAAAAGACCACCGGACCCGAAATCTGGTGGCAGCTATTTTTCAACTCGATCAAGCCCGATGCCTTCGTCGCCGGCGTTGGCACCGGCGGCACAATTATGGGCGTTGGCAGATTTCTGCGGCAACGGAATGCCGGAATTAAGATTCACCCTTTGCAACCAGCTGAATCTCCCACGCTTTCGGCGGGACGCAAGGTTGGACATCATCGCATCCAGGGAATCTCGGATGAGTTTATACCGGCGATCTTACAGCTTCCGGAGTTGGATCCCGTGGTAAGTGTGCATGATGGCGATGCAATTTTGATGGCCCAGAAGCTTGCGGCCAGGCTCGGTCTCGGGGTCGGCATTTCATCGGGCGCCAATTTTCTCGGAGCCTTGATGGTCCAGGACGAGCTGGGCGCGGATGCCGTAGTTACGACGGTCTTTCCCGACGATAACAAGAAATATCTAAGCACCGCTTTGTTGCGCGACGAACCTGTCAGCGACGGGTATCTCTCGTCTGAAGTGGAACTATTGTCGTACGAAGCTTTCAGGCGAGTCTGTCATACCTGCTTCGCGGATAGTGAATAGTTAACCCGTCCGTTTACCTGCTGCGAGGGCGCAGACACAATCCGAATATCAATCCGGCCATCGCGCCAACACCAGCAGCGATCCCAAAGCCTTTCCAGGGATGACGTTTGATGTAATACGTGGCTTCATCCAAATAGTCTTCGCCAGTATTGACGCCTTTGCGAATCGCGCGCTGCGCTTTCCGCTTTCCGATATCCAACAGATCTTCCGCTAACACTTTTCCTTCCAGGGTTCTGGCGGCCAAATGTGCGAGCTTGGATGCTGCGCTCTCGTGATTTTCAGTTGCAACGTTCTCCATTTTGTTCTCCTTTAACGCCTCCGTCGGTCACGCCTCATGAGCACGGCGATCGCCGCCGCGCTCAAAATCCGGTTGATGTCTGCGAAGTCACTGCAAGGTCTTCTGGATCGTGATAGTGACCATAGGCATTGCTCCGGTGGTACGGTTGTAAGAGACCCAGAAGCCCAGGCTTTCATAACGCGCCATGCGATACAGCGAACCGCTTGGAGTTGTTCCTAACTCGCCGGGAACCACCGCTTTGTAATCAGGTGCACCGATGCCACGAAGGTAATCAACTGAAATGCTCACCACTTTTTGATCGCCGTTGTAACCAATCTGCGCGGTCTCGTTATCCGAGAACACGTAATAATCCTGATCGTTGCTCTTGAGTGCCGGCGTGCCGAGTTTGGCGCGCGTTTCCTGCGCCGTCATGCCGAGACGGACACCCTTATACTCGCTGTAAAGCGGCTCCTGAGTCGTATGTCCACTGGCAAACGCCGCTCGACCCTTAAGCGCTTGAGCATTTGCGCCGGCACTCAAACCAAGCATGGCGCAGACCAACAGCGCGCCTAATCCCGCTAACAGATTGCGTCTCATATTTCTCATTTCAACCTCCTAAAAAATTCTATTAACCAGGGAAGCGATAATTGGCACGGAGTCATCGTCGCTTCACGCATTTGGATTGCGGTTGCCAATCGTTTTTCCCACCGCCCATACCTGCCCACCGGAGCGCATTTGTAAGACAATTGGATCAAGCGGGCGCAAAGGTGGCCCGAAAAGTACAAAACCAGTCCGTGCGTCATAAGCTCCCTGATGACAAGGACAGATCAGGCAACGTCGTGCGGAGCTGAAGTCGACCGAGCAGCCACGATGCGCGCACTTTCGGGCATACGCTGAGTACTGACCGTCAGGCGCGCGCACCAGGACGGCTGCGTCGTTAGAAGTGGGATAACTGAAATAAAGGAATGAACCAGGCAGAATGCTCTCGGCGCCATCGATCTTGAGTGGCGGGTATTCGAGCAGCACATCCTCACGATGGACATCTTGTGCATTCAGCTGACTTGCCGCGAATGCCAACGTGGTCGATGCCAGCAAAGCACGATTACAGAATCTCCGGCGTGTTATCGTTTTCTCTCCAGAAATCGTTTCTGAGTTCATTGACGCGACCTCTTTCCACAGCCAGGAAAAACAGCTAATCGTGATATCTGAACTGCAACAGCCGTACCTGTTGGCAGCACTGTTTTTCCTGCCAAAACAAGGGCTCCGCAGCAAAATTCGCTGAATGATTGCGCGCTTTCTCGCAGTTTTTGGTGAAGTTTTCGCATGGCGCCACGCGAGCGCAAAGCGGCAGGATGAGAATTGAAGCTACGTTTCTCAGGGGTTTGAGCTGCAACCTGCAACACTCCATCTGAGTGACTACCAAAGAGTCTCATAAGCATCGGAAATTGTTTCGTCGCACAGAATGTGCCGGTCAGTGGCCGCAGATTGTCGTCAGCGTGATTCGAATGACCGCTTCACCGACGCCGGCAGGCGGTCGTTCAACTTCCTTAATGCGCATATCGTTCTTGCTGTAGAAGACCCTTGCTTTCATTCTTTCCATCGCGTCAACTAGTTAGAATTTTTACGCCAGGCTCTTAAGCAGAACGCCAACAAAGTAAGCCAGCGCGGCGGCGATGCCACCGACGAGAAGAGTGGAAAGACCTGAGCGCCACCAGGAAGCACTGGACCAACGACTCTTCACCGAACCGATTAAGAAAAAGACTGCGCCGGTAAGCAAGGTTGAGAACACGATTGCGCTCTTCATACTAAGCAGGAATGGCAACAACGGCGCGAGGCCGCAGATGAGGAACGCGCTAAACGTGCTGACAGCCGCCAGCCACGGCGAACGCGCCTCTTGCGGCAGACCATATTCATCCGCCAGCATCGTTTGCACCCAACGCTGGTGATCGGAAGTTATCAACTCAACGACGCGATCCAGGTCTGCTCCTGCAAATCCTTTCCGCGCGAAAATCTGGCGCACTTCTTCCCGCTCGCCTTCGGGCGCCAGCTCGATATGCCGATGTTCAATTGCCTCGAGCCTCTGAATGTCGTCGTGCTCGGCTTTTGTGCCGAGAAAGTTGCTCGCGGCCATCGAAAAGCCGTCGGCAATCAGGTTGGCGAAGCCCAGGATGAGGATGATGATTGGGGAAAGCTGTGCGCCCACGACGCCGGTAACAACCGCAAAGGTAGTTACCGATCCATCAATTCCGCCATAGATCCAATCACGCAGGTAATTATGGCGCGGCCCGGCGGCAAGCCGGTTGCCGATGGCCTCAATCGTGTGCTCATGTTCCATCGATTTAGAAATGGAGACTACCTGCGTGAAAAAAATTAAGGGTTGACCAGGAAGTCCGTTTCACCTTCCGCGACACCGGTTATGCGATCGATTCGCAGGCGAAAAACCACGCTGTCAGGCGCGCTGGCATCGTGGGCCATGGTCGACTCAACGGGCGTCAGCAAAGGAAAACGCGCTAACAATTTCCTGAGAATTGATCTGCGCTCGCCGGAGTCATGAATCTCCTCGTAGTTGCCATAGGCAATCGCGCTGCCCCAATTGAAATCGTTGGCAATATCGTCGACCTGTAGGCAAGCACGCGGATGTGCGCGAAGAATGTCTATTTTTCGACCGGGAAGGGAATGGCTGTAGACCAACTCGTCTTCGAAGAGGTAATTAATCGGCACAACATAAGGCTCGCCATTGTCAACGCAACCCAGCCTGCCAATCCTGGCTGAGATCAGCAACTCTCGTCCTTCGGTTTCATTTAGTGTTCTCATAGACTCGAACCTTCATCAACGGCTTAAACTGAGCATTAATTAAAGCGCTACACCGGAAGGCATTCAAGCCTTATGCCAGTTACGCGAATTACAAAATGCAAGCGAATCTGAATTTGAGGAAGAGTGCCGTGGGGATTTTGGCGTGTACGTGTGTGGATATCCGCAGACTAAGACTGGAACTTAGTCTTCCCGCTGGGTTGGTAGCCGCATTGAGAAGGTCGAGCCAAGGCCCAAAGCCGATTGGACTTCGACCCTGCCGCCATGCGCGCGAACAATGCGCCGCACCGCGGGTAGGCCCAATCCGGTGCCGCCTCTGGTGGTTGTGAAGAAGGGATTGAATATACGAGGAAGATTTTCCTCGCTGATGCCGCGGCCTTTGTCGGAAACCTCGATTACCACCTCGTCCGTCTCGGCGTTTGTGTCGTCCTGAGGCGAGTGAAAGACACGGACAGTAACCGACCCTTGATTCTCGGTTGCCTCGATCGCATTGATAATCAAATTGAGTATTGCGTCTTCTATCTGTCCGGCATCGATCGACATCATGATCGGTTCAGTAGGAACAATGAGTTGAAGGGGTATGCTGCCTTCGGACCGGGCAAAAACCTGCGCGCGCGCAACGCTGACAGCGCGCTGCACAACTTCCGTGAGGGAACCTGGTTTCGTCGCCAGCACTCGCGGACGGGCGCGATCGAGCAAGGCGCGCACTGTCTGATCGATGCGCTCAACCTCGTTGCGGATTCCGCGCAAAGCTTCGTTGTCGGGATCGTGCGCGTCGCGGCGGCGCAAAAGAATATCAACCACACCCTGAATCCCCGCCAGCGGGTTCTTGATTTCGTGGGCCAGTCCGGCGGCCAGTTCGCCAACCAAAGACAACTGCGCGGCTTGTCGCAATTCGTTTTGGAGCCGCTTTTCTTCAGTGATGTCAGTGTTGACGACGAGCTTCTGCTGCGGCTTTCCCGTCGCATCCCGCACTAAGGTCCAGCGACCTTCGACGATGATCCTGCGACCATCCGCTGTTCGCTGGTTAAGTTCGCCACGCCAGTGGCCGGTCGTTTCAAGTTGTCGCTGGGCTTCGCCAAATTCGGGTGGCAGATCTTCGAATAGCAATGTGCGCGCGATTTTTCCCATGGCTTCTGCGGCCGTCCAGCCATACATGGTTTCTGCGCCTTTGTTCCAATAAAGGATCGTGTCAGCAAGATCGCGCACCATAATCGCGTCGTGAGCTTCGTCAAGCAATGCGGCCTGGCGACTGATTTCCTCTTCAGCCAGTTTGCGCTGTGTGATGTCATGACGAATCGCAACGTACTGGTAAGGCTTGCCGTCAGAATTGAGGAAGGGAACGATAGTGGTATCAACCCAATAAATTGTCCCGTCGCTGGCGCGATTTTTCAGTTCGCCTTTCCATACTTGCCCACTTGCAATGGTGGTCCACAGGTCACGTATAAATTCTTTGGGATGAAACCCCGAATTGATGATGCGATGATCCTGTCCCAGCAGTTGTTCGCGGGAATATTTTGAGATGCGACAGAATTGATCGTTGACATAGTTGATGACGCCGTGTTGATCGGTGATTGCTACGATGGTGGACTGGTCCAGGGCGAACTTGATATCGGCTAGTTCTTTGAGCGAGCGTTGCAGTTCGCCCGCATTGGCGACAGCGTTGTCGCGGAGGTATTTAAGTGCGGAATCAGACATCGAGGGGAAAGTATAAGAGATTTTAGTGTGATGTTAGAAGAAGCGAACTGGTCCACGCCGAAGGAAAACTGAAGCACTTGTCAGGACAATTGTCAGGCCTTGGCGCGCGCTTGAAGTTCTTCTAGTTTCTTCAACCGGTAGCGTAGCTGATCGCGCGAAATCCCTAGTAATTCGGCAGCCTTGGTCTGATTGCCATCGCTTCTTTCGATTGCCTGGCGCACCAGCGACATCTCAACGTCCTCAAGCGAAACGCCCCTTGGAGGCAAGCGAAAGTGGTTTGCCTGTTGTGTTCCATCGCCAGAGGAGCCACCTGACGTCAGCCCGTCGTCCGTTAGATTGCGCGGCAAATACCTGGTAGATATTTCCTCCCCATCTTCCAGAATCATGGCGCGCTCAATTACGTTGCGCAGTTCGCGCACATTGCCGGGCCACTCATATCGCGAAAACGTTTCCAATGCTTCCCGGGAAATCGTGCCGATGTTCTTTCGCAATCGCTGCCTGAAGCTGGTGAGGTAATGCTCCGCCAGCAATCGCACGTCGTCGCCTCGTTCGCGCAAAGGGGGAATATCGATCTGGATGACTGACAAGCGGTAAAAAAGATCAGATCGGAAACGCCCTGCTTCGCCTTCCGTGCGCAGGTCACGATTCGAAGCAGCGATGACCCGAACATCAAGCGGCAAATCTTTTAAGCCGCCCACGCGTCGAAACGAGCCCTCTTCCAGAACGCGCAAAAGCTTTGCTTGCAAACTCAACTCCAGCTCGCCTATCTCGTCAAGAAAAAGCGTGCCTCCCTCAGCTTGTTCAAACAATCCCTCTTTGCGGGCTTTGGCGTCAGTAAACGCGCCCTTCTCGTAGCCGAACAATTCGCTTTCGATCAGCGTGCCCGGAAGCGCGGCGCAGTTAATGGCGACAAACGGAGCGGTGGAACGTGTCGAATGATAATGAATCGCCTTAGCGACTAGATCTTTTCCGGTTCCCGACTCGCCTTGCAAGAGAACTGAAGAGACTTCGCTCTCGGCAACTTTGTGCGCCAGTTCCAGCATCTCGCGCATGGCCGGCGATTGACCGACGATCTGCTCAAAACTGAACTGTTGCAAGCGCTCACGTCTGAAAAGGTTTACCTCTTTGCGCAGCCGGCTGGCCTCGATCCCGTTCCGAATAGCAACCTGCAATTCGTCCAGGTTGATCGGTTTGCCGATAAAGTCGTAGGCTCCACCTCGCAACGCCGCGATAGTTTCATCCACCAGCACGTTCGCTGTAATCATAATGACAACTGCGTCTGGCTGGCGCCGCCGAATTTGGCGCAGCACATCCAGGCCCGAGCCGTCAGGCAGATTGATATCCAGCAGCACCGCCGCCGGCGCTTCGGAGTCAAACGATGCCAGGGCGGCCGCCGCGGTTTCTGCCTCGATGGCTTGATAGCTCCAGCCGCGCAGCGCCTCACCCAGCGACCAGCGGATCATTTTCTCGTCGTCAACGACAAGGATTTTCTTTTTGGAATCGTTCAGAGCGTTGTTGTCCAACTGAAATTAGTAAAGGCTGATCCTAACCATGTGTGAATGGTAGTCAGGCAGATTCCTGAAGGCGAGTCTGCCCCACGGCGCGTGTTTTCACTGGCTTATCAATTACTGCCAAGTGCTGTTCAAACAGTTCTGCCGACGCCTCGAGAAAGTCGTACGACGTAACTATTCCGAGCAGTTGACGATCCTCGACCACCAGCAGGCAACCGATGCGTTGCTCGCGCATGATCTTAATCGCTTCCAGCGTCGGAGTTGATGGCGAAACTGTCACCGGGTCCGGCACCATTACCTCGCTAACGGTTATGGCGTGGATGCTCTTTTCATGATTGCCCGAACTAACCAAACGAAGCAAATTGCGATGGGTTATCAAACCAACCAGGTGCCCCGCTTCATTCTCAACCGGTACGTGCCTGATGTGCCGCCAGTCCATGACGCTTGCTGCCAGGTCGATTAGGTCGCCCGGCTGGACCGTAAAGAGATCGGTTGACATGAATTGGCCTACGGTTCGATAGCCCTGCTCCCACGAGCCAGGCTTTGATTTCTTCACTGCCGGCCAGGTGTGCACTGGATTACCTTTCTTTTGACACGCCAGCATCGTCGCAGTCAGTTGCCTCAGCCGGACTTCTTTCAGTCCTGTTTGGTCCAGCGACGTCAGCGATTTCAAAGCCCAACGCGCGCCGGTCTGTTGGCTACGCACGCGCTCTTCGATGATGCCAAGGTATTTGTGAATGTCCGCTGCTTCAACTCCAGAACTTGCCAGTCCCTGATGGGCCAGCGGCAGCAATTGCTCAAGCACCAGCGATGACGCGGAAGACGATTGCCCCTCGATCCAGTTGAACTGCGCGTCGAGACCGTGACGAGCGGCGCGGAAAAAGTTTGACTTCGCGTCATCAAACTGCAGGCGTTGCGAAATGTCGCCATACTCCTGGGGCAATGCCAGCATCAAGCCGGCAAAAAATGCAGTATTGGCAATCTCGTCGATAATTGTTGGCCCAGACGGCAGCGCCCGATTTTCAATTCGCAGGTGAGGGGCACCGTCAGAAACTCCGTAACACGCGCGATTCCAGCGCCAAACCGTACTGTTGTGCATTCGCAGGGCCGACAATTTCGGAATCTCGCCACGCGCCAGCACTTGAAATGGATCTTCGTCGGGCTGCGTGATCATGATTGGCCGAAAGCGGGAAATCTGCTCATGAAAAAGTTCGACCACCGAATGTTCCAGCCAGTTCTCGCCAAAGCTGACTCGGGTTGGATGACTGCGCGCGAGCTGCGGACGTGAACGAGCATCAGTTGAATGTTGAAACAATGCGACGCGTGTTTCCTG
>JBDTTW010000251.1:0-1864 GCA_039930405.1 bacterium | reverse complement strand
CTCCGTTAGGCGAAATTTGCGGATCAGCGACCCACACAAAATTGAACAGATCCTTTTCGGTGATGTTACGCTGCTGAGCAAAAATGGGACTGGCGAAAATTGCCAACAGGACAAGAAGGACTGGTAGGTATCTTCGCATCGCTTGTGCCTTTCAGATTGACATCGGGAAAAAGGGGAGTCGAAAACCTTTTGATTTCGGTGGCGTCTTAGTTTGAAATCTTCTCTTTTTGCGTCCTCTGTGGCTCGGTGGTGAATCTTTATTAGCGATTGCTCACCACAAAGGCACGAAGGACACAAAGGACGCACAGAGAAACTGAAACTAGACGTCAACCATTCGAGTAGAGCCCAATGATGCGCTCGATGGCCCGGCGACAAACGGCGCAAAAGTGATCGGTGCGCGAGAACATAATGCAGTCGATTTCCGGCCGGTAATACCCCTTCGGTTCATAGTTCGCGCCTTCGAACGCGCCCACGTGTCCGGCATATTTTTCTGCGGCGAAGATGGTGCGTTCATGGGCCAACTCTTCGCGAAACAATGCCTCCATCACATTCTCGGGAAGTTTATCTTTCCGGATCTTTGCGCGACGTTTTTGGATTTCGCGAGAATACTTTTCAAATTCTTCTTTGTTCCAGGGCGTTGGAATGGGAGTGTCAGGCGAAATCATATCCTTCCATTTCAGAAACGGACGCCGGTCTCCGAAGACCGCGGGCACATCAGGAAAGGCACGCAACGCGCTGACATTCGGTTCCCAGGGTTCAATCCGTTCCGCGCTCGGATTGTAGGAAACGTCTGACGTGTAGTACTCGTCGGCCAGTCCGGCGAAGTGATGGCCAAACTCGTGCACAAAAACGTAATTAGCAAAGGCGTTGTCCACCGCCACGGTGCTGTAGAGATTGAAAATCCCGCCGCCTCCATACGTTCGGTTGTTCGCGAGGATTTCGACGAACTCATAAGGAGCAAACTGCGCCACTTTGCGCAGCGCGTGATTATCAAAAGTCAGCACGTATCGTTCAGAGCCGAACGCATCGTAAGTCGCGCCCACCGGCGAGTCATGATAGATGCCGGTTGATGGCCGCGAAATCCCGCTCTCGTGCGCCGGGGGGCAAAGGCCCCAAACATTGAAATCCTTGCGGTGCTCCTTGAACGGCGAGGTAGCAAACAGCACGTCAAGCAAACGACGCGCGTCCGCAACGAACTTCTTCGTTTCGCGCGCGGTGTAGCCGTCGCCCAGCAGAAGCAAGTCAACTTTCGTTGCCGGATCGCCCATCTTCTGAATTGGAATTAACGGCGCCGGAGCAGATTGTTGGGAGCGGTCGATGAAGATGTCTTTGGGATCGATGGCGTGGGTCCAAATGTCGCGCCATTCGTTTTTAGCGTCGCGCTTTCTCAGGACGATTTCCACCGGCGCATCTGGGGCGGGGAAGCGCAGTGACTCGCCAAACGTTCGTTTGATCGCGGCTGCTTCATCCGTTGTTTCCCACTCGCCATAGATCGAGGCGAAGCCGCGCGAGTAAAGCACCTGTTTCGTCTTTTGATCGCGTAATTCAAAAAAGTATTTGCCAAGGTTCGTTGCATCGATCGTCCTGCTCATATCGCCGGACCAGGGAAGCGGCTCGATCACGACGCGATCGAGGCTGAAAGTTTCCTGCTTGGCATCGCCGGTGTGGTAGTAGTCCAGCCGCATTGTCCGAGGCACGGCCAGGGCGGAAGTCGCTAGAAGAAAAAAGAAGACGGAAAGGGCTATTGCTTTGATCATGGCCCGGATTGTAAGCGAAGCGGTGGCTGGGTAGTGGGTCAGTTTGAAAGCCACACTGTTGAACGGTCAAACATTGAAGCGGTTTCGGATTAGATAGATAACAATAC
>JBDTTW010000250.1:0-6043 GCA_039930405.1 bacterium | reverse complement strand
TGAAAGACTACCTTTCGTTCATCGCTTCGGATGAGATGGAGGGGCGCGATACGCCTTCGCGCGGCCTCGACACAACCGCAAAATTTCTGGCGATGAATTTGTCGCGCTGGGGATTCAAACCGGCGGGGGACGATGGTTCGTTCTTTCAAAAGATTGGCCTGCGCAGAGACTATCTGGAAAAGTCTGAGACGAAAGTGCAGCTCAACGGCCAAAATCTAATCCTTGGCGAGGACTACATTCCTTTTTCGCGAACTGCGAACGTTACCGCTCCGCTCGTATTCGCGGGCAACGGTTGGTTTGTAAAGTCGAAAAATATCGACGCCTACAAAGGCATCGACGCGAAAGGAAAAATTGCCATCATTGTGGCACCGCCCGATGGGCTACCGCGCGGCATCATGCGAACAGATCTAACCGGCAAGCGCGGCGAAGACTACATGACCGCGGGCGAGTATGCGCAGAAGCAGGGCGCGGTCGGTCTGGTCTTCATTCCTGACTTTCAATACCTGGCGAACTGGGATCGCAATCGAGCGCGACTAACTGAACGAGGTGTTACCCGAGTCGAAAAGTTTCAAACTTCGCCCAGTGCGCTCATCTCTGCCAACCCGGCTGTAAACTCGGCGTTGCTGCCGCAGATTGTCGCGTCGCCGCGGCTGGCGAATGCTTTGCTCCAGGGTGAAAAGCAAAGCGCGAACACGATCTTTGACGCAGTCTATTCCGGCAAGACTCCTGACTCTTTTGAGTTGAATCCGGAAAAGCAACTCACGATTACCGTCAAAACTAAGTCGGAATTCCTGTCGACACAGAACGTGGTGGCAGTTTTTGAAGGCAGTGATCCGCTTTTGAAGGACGAATATGTCGCGGTCGGCGCACATTACGACCACGTTGGTATCGGCGTGCCGCTGAATGGAGACGCAATCTACAACGGCGCCGACGACGACGGTTCAGGCACAACTGCGCTGTTGGCGATGGCCGAGGCGTTGGCAAAAGCTCCGCAGCGGCCAAAGCGTTCGGTGCTGTTTGTATGGCATACCGGTGAGGAGAAGGGTTTGTGGGGCTCGCGTTATTTCAGCGAGAATCCCACCATTCCACTCAACCAGATCGTGACGCAAATCAACATTGACATGATCGGGCGCAGCAAGAAGGAAGGCGATGCGAATCCGCGCAACGCGAACTTGTCCGGACCAGACGAAGTCTTTGTGATCGGCTCAAAGATGATGAGCACCGAGCTGGGCGCGCTGACGGAAAAGGTGAATAAAGATTACTTGAACCTCGCTTTTAACTATCGCTACGACGACCCAACAGATCCGAATCGTTTTTTCTTCCGCAGCGATCATTACAACTACGCTAAGAAGGGTATTCCCATCGTCTTCTTTTTTGACGGCGAGCATGAGGACTATCACCGTCCCGGCGACGAAGTACAAAAGATCGATTTTCAAAAGATGGAGAAGATCACGCGCACGGTTTACATGTTGCTGTGGGATGTGGCTAACCTTGCGGTTCGGCCGAAGGTTGATAAGCAACTGCCGGTGCTGTTGGCCGGAGATTGAAGAATGAAGAGCGGGGGGCATGCCCGCCTTCCCAACCCCGGGACCTCGCAGTTGATCCTTGTAATTGGAGTTTGAGAAGGCCGGCGATCAGATTCACCGTGCAACTCTGAACATCTCATGGTCGGGAAGGCCGGCATGCCCCCGCTCTTATTTCCCGCGCTCAGCAATCAGGCGCCGGTATCCTTCATCGCGTGTCAGGCCAAGCTCGCGCGCCGCTTTCTTGAGAGCGGCACGATGGTCCAGGCCCGCTGCTTCAAACTCGGCAACCATAGTCGCAATGTTGCGAACCTTCGCGGCGTTCTCCAGTCCACTTTCAATTGGCCTGCGATCGATTAGCAACACGATCTCTCCGCGGGCTCGCTCAGCGGAACCAAACCGCGCAGCGAGTTCACTCAATAACCCGCGCGCAATTTCTTCATGCATCTTGGTCAACTCGCGTGCAACCACGGCCCGGCGCTCGCCGAGGATTTCGTGTGCATCCTCTAGCGTGGCGGCGATGCGATGCGGGGCTTCGTAAAAAATGAGAGTCGCGGGCAGCTCGCGCAGCCTGGTCAAACGTGCGCGGCGTTCGCCTGAGCGAGCGGGCAGAAAACCGGCAAAAAAGAATTCGTCGGTCGGCAATCCGGAAGCCACTAGCGCCGCGATCAGCGCCGTCGCTCCGGGTAATGCAACCACCGCTAAGCCTTGCGCGCCGGCTTCGCTGACCAGGCGAAACCCAGGATCGCTGATGCTGGGCGTGCCGGCGTCGGAAACAATCGCGACGTTTGAACCAGCGGCGAGCGCCAGCAGCAATTCACTTGTGCGTTCGCGTTCGTTGTGATCGTGATAGCTGGTGACGTTGGTTTTGATGCCGTAATGGTTCAGCAGTTTTCTAGTGTGTCGAGTGTCTTCACAGGCAATGATGTCAACTTCGCGCAACACTCGGAGCGCGCGATGGGTGATGTCTTCCAAATTGCCAATCGGCGTGGCAACAACGTAAAGCGTTCCCGGCATGCCGCTATTCTGTCATCAAGCCGGAACATCTGAAAGCTGGAGCAAGAAGAAATCAAAAAGGCTTCTCGTCGACGCGCGAGCTATCGAGCAGGACGGCAATGTGACCCCTGATGTGTGCTTCGCGAATTTCCGCGTGCGCACTTTTGTTTTCAACTATCCAGCGCGGCGACCCTTCGGGCGATGTCACCAGGCGAATCTGATCGCTTGCCGACTTGATTCCAATATGTCGTAGTCGTCCGAGTGCGATGCCGCCGCCGCGGATAAAACCATCCCGGGGGACACGTGGCCAGCCGACCTCAACCAGCAACTGCCTGATCCCATTTTCAAGTTTCAAAAGTTTACCCGTCAGCGCGGCGTTCCCAACCGTGAATCGATAATTGTCGTCAGTCGATATTTGCAGCGAGGCGCCGGCTCGATTCATTTCGCCGGCGAGGTTCCGAAAAGTTTCCAGCAGCCAATTGCAGGCAGTCTGGCGCAGCGCATCGTTTGAACGCCGCAGCGCGAGGTATTCCGAGATGTCTGCGCGACCGGCTGCGCGGGCGCGTGTTTCGGCGTCGCGGAGCTCGTTGGCCCAGGTTTGGTCCAGGTCGCTGAATGCCGGTGCGGGAGTTTGGCTATCGGACATAAGATTTGCAGTTTGGCCCTATTCGCTGGCCAAAGCAGGCGATGTTATCATGGCTCTTCATAACGTCTTTCATTGCAATTGCGGTATTGCCGCTCAACCTTGCTCCCCCGACAGTTAACTTCCGGAAACAAATCACGTTTTATGAAACTAAAACTCTATCGTAAGGCGGCGCTGTTGTTTGTCAGTTGCACTACCACTGCATTGTTGCTGGCGTTTGCCGCAACTCAAAACGCACAGACTGCTGCGCAAGTGCCGGCGCGGGTTGGCCACCTAAACGACTTTGCCCATGTGATTGACGAGACCACGCGCCAGCAACTGGAAAACACGCTCGAGAATTTGAAACTGAAAACCGGCCTGCAGTTTGATGTTGTCACAGTCGAGACAACCGGCGGGCAGGACATCTTCGACTTCTCGCAACAACTGGCGCAGAGTTGGAAAGTCATCGGACGCGGCGCGACCGGTAAAAATCTGCTGCTCGTTTTGTCGGTGAATGAAAAAACTTCGTTCACGCAATTCAGCAAGGCGGCGCAAAGCAGTTTGCCTGAAGGCGTGCTGGGCGAAGTCAGTCAACGTCTGCGCGGTTATCTCAACTCGGGAAAAGTTGCCGAAGGTGTCAGCGACTCTGTCAGTTATTTCGTCACTGCGATCGCGCGTAACCGCGGGCTTAGCGTCGCTGATTTAAACGCGCCAGAGGCGGCAGCAGCAACCCCAACGCCAGGCGTCCTGGATTCACCTGCAGACGTTGCGCCAACGGCACAAGTTCCCGCGCCACAGGTTTCTCCGGAAGTTGTTACGCCAGGTGAGGTGACAAGTGCGCCGCCAGCCGTCAGGCCGCGGGCTGTCGCCAATACCGCGACTAATGATGCTGAAGCCGAAGAGGTTGAACTGACGCTGACTTTGCCGGTTGCGGATCGAGTGACCGTGTTAAAAAAGTTTATTGAGGCACATCCTGATTCAAGCGCAAAGCCGCGCGCTTTGGAGTTGCTCATCAGCTCGTATGCCGCCTCCGGCGATCAACTCTTGAAGCAGGGCGACAGCGCTGCCGGTGTCGAACAGCTACTGCTTGCGATCAGTGAAGCGCCGCCGACTTCGTCCGACAAATTGTTTGCCGGAGTCATTTCGCAAATCCCCTTGAATCTTTATCTGCGTGGCGAGCGCGCCGCTGCTGACAATGCCGCACGGAACATCATCGCAAAGTTTGGCGCCGACCCGAACCGGCTGCTGTCGGTTGCCGGGTTTTACATTGCGATTGAGCGTGGCGAAGAGGCAAAGCAAATTGCCATGCAGGCGATAAAGCTGGCGCCGGATCTCGCTGCGGCCCATCAAACGCTGGGATTGGCCTGGCACGTTTCGTTGCGCTTGGATGATGCCGCCGCCGAATACAAACGCACGCTCGAGCTTGACCCAAAATCGAAGGCGGCGCGACGAGGACTGGCCGACTTGCGGCGTGCTTTTGGTAAGGATGAAGAGGCGCTGGCGCTTTATCGGGAACTACTAGCCAGCGACGCCACGGACAAGGGAGCGCGCGCGGGCCTGGTGATTTCACTGCTGGATCTCGGTCGCAGCGACGAAGCTAAAACCGAAATGGAATCGGCGTTGAAAGCTGATCCGAAAAATCTGCCGCTGCTTTCGTCCGCGGCCTATTGGTTTGCGGCGCACAACCAAAATGACCTGGCCCTCGGGTTGGCAAACCAGGCTGTCGAAGTCGAACCCCGTTACACCTGGTCGCACGTTGCGGTCGGGCGAGCGCTGATAGCGCAGCGCAACCCGTTGGCGGCGGAAGGCGTGATCAGGTTTGCGCGGCAATATGGAAAGTTTCCGACGCTCGATTATGAATTGGCCAACGCGCTGGTCGCTGCTGGGTTGTACGAGGAAGCGGCCGAAGTCCTGACGCAAACATTTCGTTTCCGGAACGACAAAATCGAAACGCGATTGGGCGGCAGGATAACCGCGCAAGCTTCGAACTTCATCGAGCTACTGACACCAGAACGCCAGGCAAGTCTGTTTCAGTTGGCAGCCGCAGACTCGGAAAGTGGCAGCAAAGTTTTGCGGGACTTGCTGGCGTTGACCACGGCGCTCAATCCCGTAACCGAAACGATCAACGAACAAGCGGCGGTGGCTGCGGCGCAGGAGTTTGCTTCCGGGAATGATGCCGCCCGCGCTCATCGCGAGCTCTACGCGGCCACTCGACTATTGCAAAAAGGCATCGGCTTTCAGACAGCTTATGAACTTGCCGAAGCCGCACGCAGCAGCGCCGCTGCCGCGTTGACCGTGCCGGCCGTAACCGTCGCCGTACAGGCAGATGAATATCGCGATATTCGCGCGCGCGCGATCTCTGCCGGCGGTACTGCGGAAATTGCGGATGCCCCGGCGAATATTTTGTCCAATATTTTGCGTGGGCACATTGAAGACACTTCGGGTTGGGCGCTCTTCAACTTAGACAAAGTTGACGACGCGGTGGACCATCTGAATCGCGCAGTCAATATCCTGCCTGCGGGGACGCCGGGACTGCGCGTGTCGCAATGGCATCTGGGCGCTGCTCTTGAAAGGCAAGGGAAGAACGAAGACGCGATCTCTTATTACATAAAGAGCTACAGCGCGGGTGGCCCGGATCCCGTGCGCCGCGCTGTCATCGAGAGACTCTACCGGCGAGTGAATGGTTCGCTCGACGGCTTGGACGAGCGAATTGGAGGAACGAGCAGTGTGGTAACAACGCCGGCGGGAAACGAGCTAAGTGTTAAGAGTCCGGCGGCGACACCAGCGACCACGCCGGCGGAAGTCACCGCTGCGCCGGTAGCGCCTGCTGCGGAAGTGCCGGCGCCCACCACTTCACCTTCACCCGAAGTAACTGTAGCGCCGTCACCTTCTCCCGAAGTAA
>JBDTTW010000249.1:0-2846 GCA_039930405.1 bacterium | reverse complement strand
TTACTGACGCCGACCATGGAATAAATAACTTTGTTTGGTTCAGTGCTCATTGTTTCAATTGCTGATTGCTGATTTCGGATTTCGGATTTGTTTGTCCACAGATTACACGGATTACACAGATTAAGAAAAACCCTCAACTGTAACTAAGGAAGAAGCTGCGCCGGATGAGGTCAGTACCGCCTGCGGTAGCGGGTGGTTTCCTTTTTTTGTTCTTGAATCTGCGTAATCTGCGGATAGGCTCCTAATGCATATTGAACGGACCACCCGGCGGCTCTGGAACCAAATCGGGGCGGGTCGAATCCTGGACCACTTCGTGCACTTCTAACTTGTTTGACTGCGAAAACGCTTCCTTTGGCAACGTGCCCGATTGCGCGTGGCCTTTGACAAACTCGTCCGAGCGCACCCAGTTAAGAAAATCCTGGCGGCTGTTCCAGTAAGTGAAGACTACGTACGGGTCGCCATCGTTCACTGGGCGCAGTACGTGATTGGAAATGAATCCAGGCATCTTATCAACCAGCCCGGCGCGGTCGCGAAACCTCTGCTCGAAGGCATCTCGATATTCCTGATTGACGTAAATACGATTAGCGACAGTTATCATTAAGAGACTCCCTACTTTCATCATAGCACTCTCGTGGCGAAGCAGCGGGGGCATGCCCGCCTTCCCGACCACGAGCTGAATGTTGTTGAGCCAGGATGGGGCAGAATACTGGCCTCTAGCATACTCCACACAATCTGTTGGTACTCTCAAGGTCGGGAAGGGGGCATGCCCCCGCTGACCGTCGATATGTCTTGTCTTAAGTAATGGGTTACTCATCACCGCCAGGCTTTGATCTTAGTCGCTTGATCTGCCCGCGGTGCGCCTTTGCTTCCAGCGTGCGGTTCTTTGCGCTGCGCGGCACGCGCGTGGGTACGCGCTTGGGGCGTTTGTAGTTCAACTGCGTAATCTTCTTACGCAGCTTCTCTAAACAGATCGCTTTGTTCCGGTGCTGACTTCTCTCCTGTTGCGAGCTGACAACAACGCCTGAAGGCAAATGCCTTAGCCTTACCGCGCTTTCAGTCTTATTAACATGCTGGCCGCCGGGACCGCTCGCGCGAAAGGTCTCAACTTCGCACTCACGCAGCAAGTCGGCGTCCAATTCAGGTAGCTTGATCACGATATTCCGCAGTCCCGATTCAATCTCTCTGCCTTACTTTTTGTAGCTCCGCCCGGGGTAATCGTCTGGCGTTTATCCACCACCGAGACACAGAGGACACAAAGGTCGCACAGAACAACAAGGCGGTCTGGCCGTTTACTCTTTGCTGTTTACTGTTTACTCGCGGTGTCGGTCAGGAGAATTCGATAATCTGCCGCACCGCTTGCGCCTGGGCCAGGCGATCGAATCCCGCGTTGATCTCTGCCAACGGCAGCGTATGTGTATGCAGCTTATCAACCGGGAGAATGCCCGCCTGGTACATATCGATGAATCGCGGTATGTCGCGACGCGGCACGCACGAGCCCATGTACGAACCTTTGATCGTGCGCTCCTCTGCAACAATGCCAAGGGCGGGAACCGAAAACATCTTATTCGGCGCCGGCAGACCGATCGTTATGGTCGTGCCGCCGCGACGCGTCGATTCGTAAGCTTGAATCAAGACCGTTTCGCTGCCCACACTTTCAAAAGCATAATCCGCGCCGCCGCGACCAATCTCCCGTATCGCTGCGACCGGATCGTCGTGCGTCGCGTCGATGGAATGCGTCGCACCCAGCTCGCTCGCGAGTTTCAGTTTGTCGGCGACGCGGTCAACGGCAATGATTGGAAAAGCCCCGGCAGCTCGCGCTCCCATCACCGCGCTCAAACCCACTCCGCCCATCCCAAACACCGCGACTGACGATCCTGCTTGCACCACTGCGGTGTTGAGCACAGCGCCGACACCCGTCATCACCGCACAGCCGAACAGAGCTGCCACATCAAAAGGCAAACCGGGATCAATTTTTACGAGCGACTCCTGCGCCGCGACCGTGAACTGAGAGAAAGCCGAGACGCCCAGGTGATGATTGCATGCTTGCGGCGGCTGTGAGCGTGAGTCGGTAAAACGACGAGCGCCGTTCAGCAGCGTTCCGGCAACGTTCGCCTCGCCGCCGGGCGCGCACAGCGCTCCGCGACCGCTCACGCAAAATTCACAACGGCCGCAGACGGGCACCCAACTGAAAACCACATGATCGCCGGGAGCAAACTCGGAAACACCCGCCGCAGTTGGACCAACTTCGCGCACAATGCCGCTCGCTTCATGGCCCAGCACCATTGGCATCACCCGAGGGCGCGAACCATCGACCACCGAAAGATCCGAATGACACAAGCCGGCCGCGCGAATCTCAACCAACACTTCTCCGGGCCCCGGCGCCGCAAGCGTTATCTCATCAACGACGAAAGGCAAACTTTGCGCATAAGGCTGCGCAGAGCCCATCTCGTAAAGAACCGCAGCTTTTGTTTTCATGTGGTGCACAGATTACACCGATTACGCCGATTCAATAAAAGGCGCCGGAATAACCTTGTTGGAGTCTTGTCTTTGAATCTGTGCAATGTGCGTAATCTGCGGATAGCTATTTCGCGGCTTCACACATTTGTCCCGCGTCACCGGCTACCACGCTGCTCACTGCTTACTGCTCACCGCTCACTGAACCATCAACGCTTTCGCACACCGGATCAACCTATTCGTTTACTGCTCACCCCGCTCACTACTGTTCAGCGCTTACATTTGCTGTTTTTAATTGCCTTAACTATTCACGGTTTACGATTCACGATTAACGGCCCTTATGGCACAGCGAATGCGAAGAGGAATGTCATGAAGTACCTGCGCGAAAGAGG
>JBDTTW010000248.1:0-6366 GCA_039930405.1 bacterium | reverse complement strand
TCAAAAGCGGCGTCAAGCCGCCGCAGTCCAAAGTTACTTAATAATGTAACGCCGCTTTGGTGGCAGCTCGGTGGCAGACGCCGCAGCCATGGTGAGAAACAAAGCGTCGGTTGCCGGCTTGCGATTGATGTTGACCACCAGTTGTTCTCGCATCTCTTCGATCTGGCCAATCCAAATTGCCGGCCGCTTGTATTCCAATCCTTCGGCCATTCCTTTAAGTTCTGGCAGCACATCTTCGTTGACGATTATCCCAGCGTCCGCGCCAAGCGACAGCAGCCACACGTCACGAATCAAAGTTTCCAAAACATCCAACCGCGTTTCGTACTCATCCTTGAATTGCGCTTCATTGAGTTGTTCCGCTGATCGCAGTAACTGTAAACGGTCATCACCTCGAGTTAACGCATTAACCACCTCGAGCATTGCCTTGCGCTGCTCAAGAAAATCGTCCAGGTGCTCTTCAAGTGCACGGCTCAAACTGCCACGTGCCACCCGCGCCCGCACTCGCGCCTCGGCGGCGTTCGCAATTTTGTTTTGCCTCAGATGATTTTCGATTTCGGCGGCAGCGAGTGGCGAGAAGCGTATTACCTGGCAGCGCGAACGAATGGTTGGTAGCAACCAGGCCGGACGCGACGTCAGTAAAATCAAGTACGACGTTGGCGGCGGCTCTTCCAAAATCTTCAACAACGCGTTCGCCGAATTCTCATTTAGTTTGTCTGCGTCCTCGACAATGAAGACGCGCGCCTGGCCTTCAAAGGGGCGATAATTCGCCGCGTTTTCAATCGCGCGCATTTGATCGACGAGCAGGACACGCTTGGGCGCAACCACCAGGCCCACGTCCGGATGGTCCGTCCAGATTATTCCTTTCCAATCGTCCGCATCATCACTGGCGGGATAGTTGATCTTGAGAGTTCGCTTACAGGCGGCGCATGCACCGCACGCCTCTACGCCCTGCGGCGAGCGGCAATTGAGCGCCCGTGCAATTTCCAATGCAAATAATTTTTTGCCCACACCATCTTCGCCGCTGAAGAGCATGGCGCCCGGCAGTCGCGAGGACTGGAGCATGCGTCGCAGGAGTTGCTTGACGCGGTCGTTTCCGATTAGTTCACCAAACATTCGTGTTCATTCGGAGCGCATTCGCGCATTAACTGGACCAACCCTAGGCACGATTGGCCTCAACTTCGACCAGGTGACCTCTGCTTTTCAGGAACGGCACTATTATTTCCTTCACGCTCTGGTGCGTTTCTTCGGCTGGTCGATTTGTTTCGACAATCTTCACTCGTTCAGGCTCAGCGCGCGCCAGTTCCAGATAGGCGTCATGCACGCGCACGTGAAAATCGGAAGACTCGGCGTCAAGCCGATCGCCTTTATGTTTGCCGTCCGAGCGGCGGCTGGTGCGCGCTGTTGACTCTTCAACGGAAAGGTCAAACAGCAGCGTCAAATCCGGCTTTAAACCTTCAGTCGCAAGCTGAACAATCTCGTCGATCAGCTCCGGCGAAAACCCACGACCGGCGCCCTGATAAGCAACCGTCGCATCGGCATAGCGGTCCGAGATTATGACTTTTCCGGCCTTGATAGCGGGGCGCAAGACGCGCCGCACATGCTGAGCGCGATCGGCAGCAAAGACCAGCAATTCCGTCAGCGGATCGACTTCTTCATGCGCATCAAGCAATGCCCCGCGCAGGCGAACTCCAACCGGCGTGCCGCCTGGTTCACGAGTCAATACAACTTCACAGCCGGCTTCTTCCAGGTAACGAGCAAGCAGGCGCAGTTGCGTAGACTTGCCGCTGCCATCAATTCCTTCGAAGGTAATAAAAGTTCCTGACACCTGATTCCTCTTGCTGATTGGATACGCTCGCAAGAGTTTAAAGGAATGTCACGATTCAGGCGAGTGGGGATTGTTGGCTGGGTCTAAAGCAGCTTCAGGTTGCGCGTGCGAACGTAAGTCGCCACTGTTGCGGCGCGTCTGCGAGATGGTTGAGATGGCGTGCTTGAAGATCAATTGTTCATGGGCGCCGGATTCAAGCAACACCGAGAATTTATCAAAGCTACGAATGCGGCCGGCTAATTTCGCGCCATTTAGCAGGAAGATAATAACCGTCGCTTTTTCGCGTCGGACAGTATTCAGAAAAGCGTCCTGAATATTTTGCGGCGCAGCCTTTCCATCTAACATGGCAACACCTGTCGGGTCGGAGTGTGACATGGGGGAAGAGTCAGACTACCGCAGCCGTTTCCTCCTGACAAGGAAATATCGGGACCGTGAAACAAATTTTAACTCTTGGCGGCAACGGTTTGGAGCGCCTCTAAGACTGCCGCAAGTGTAGGCTCAGCTTCGCCGAAACCTGCAAACCATTCCGCGCCGGGCTCGCGACGAAACCAGGTCAATTGCCGCTTCGCATAGTGCCGCACGTCAAGCTTTGTTTGCTCGATGGCGCTGGGCAGGTCGCGTTTCCTCTCAAGGAATTCAACTACGCGGCGGTAGCCGTGCGCGCCCAGCGCATTTGAGTTCGCCGGCACGCCTTGCGTTAACAACGCTTCAACTTCCTGGACGAGTCCAGCGGAAAAATGGTTTTCCGTGCGTTCATTGATGCGCCGATAGAGTTCGGCGCGCGGAGGATTTAGCACCATAACGCGCAGGCGGTGGGTGCTTTCGGGCGGTTGAGGTCTTTGGACTCTTTGCTGCGACATGCGGGCGCCAGTTTGCAGGCGAACCTCGATCGCGCGTTGCACGCGTGGCCAATCCCGAGGGAACAATTCCGCTGCGCTTTCCGGATCGAGCCGGCGCAGCAACCGGTGCAGGTGTTCGACTCCTTTGTTATCACGAATTGAGTTGAGACGAACTCGGATTGCTTCGTCAGTTTGTGGGCTGAGGAAGAATGGACTGCGCAAGGCCCGCAAATAGAACCCGGTACCGCCCACCAGGATTGGAACGCGGCCGCGCTGCTCGATTTCTTCAATTTGTGTGGCGGCTGCACGGGCCCAATCGCCGGCCGTGTAATTGATTTCAGGTGGGACAAAATCGATCAGGTGATGCGGCACGCCGCGGCGTTCTAAGAAAGGAACCTTTGCCGTCGCTATTTGGATTCCCTGGTAAACCTGTACCGAGTCGCAGTTGATAATCTCACCGCCGAGGCGCAGTGCGACTTCAATCCCGAGTGTGCTTTTGCCAGATGCAGTTGGGCCTACAATGGCGATGGGAGTATCTGCTGCGTTCACGCGCGAGAGAATAACATGCGGCAGAGAACTACGGCCCAGAGGAGGGTAATGAAGATCAGCGCGCCGATTATTTGATTACGTGAGAAACGCATCGTGCGATTAGAGCAGCCAGTCAGTTAACATTCCGTCATCGGGTCGTACCAGCGCCCGGCCCTCGACTTCGAACACAGGCACCAACCGTTGCCGCGTTAGTTCGTACATCCGGCGCAGCGCACCGAAGTTGTTGGCGACGTCCCATTCTGCGTACGAGATGCCATTCCCGTTCAGCCAATCGCGCGCCTGCGCACACAACGGGCAATCGGGAACAACATAAAGATTCACCATCTGGCATGCTGGTTTCACTGAAATTGAACGAACCTAGAAATTGAAAATTGTAGATACTTTTAGTTGAAGCTGCGGCAGAAGCGGCGAGGTGATTTCGTCTTCAACGCTGAGCCTGGCAATCTCGTCGAGGATGTTCCCTTGAAGACGAAAAGTGAGAACGCACTGATTTTCTCGGTCGACTATCCAATATTCTTCAACGGCGAACTTGGCATATAGCTGCCGTTTGAACTTCAGATCGCGCTCGCGATTCTCTCTTCCTGGAGAGATGATTTCGATGACCAGGTCGACGGCCCGAGTGAACTTTTCCCCGGTGACAATTTCATCCCAGCGTTCATTGCGAACAAAGCAAATATCCGGAATCACGGCATCGTGGTCGCTAAGAATCATGCCAGGGCCGGGAACGATGACGCCGATAGGGTTCGTTTTCAGATAGTCTGCAAATGCAATTTGTAAATTATGAAGAACGCGTTGGTGGGAAAGACCCGGAGCGTGTGACACAAACAGTTCGCCTCCAATCAACTCGTACCGATTGCCGTCGTCCGGGAAGGCATCGAGGTCCGCGACCGTCAGCAGGGGTTCGATTCTTGAAGCCATAACGATCTCCTTCGTCAAATCTGGTCGATCAGAAGGCGAAACTAGCACGTGTCTGAGGCAATTAACACGCAGCGGAGGGAAGAGGTCAAGTTCAAAACATGCAGAACTTTTTGCATCAATACATTCGCGTCAGTTCAATTCCTGTGTAGTAAGCCTTGAGGATTTGTTCGTAGGTAAATCCCTGACGCGCGAGGCCGTAAGCGCCGACCTGGCACATGCCAACGCCATGGCCCCAGCCACGCCCGAGAAAGGTGAAGCCAACCACGCGGCCTTCATCGTCGTACCGGTGATCAATCACAAACAGCTGCTCGCGAAGGCCCAGCGCGGAACGAATGCGGCCCCCACGAACGTGTGCCGTACCCTGAGTTCCTATCAGCTCGAGGTCAGTCGCGCGCCGCGAATTGCCGCGAGCAATGACGCGCATGTCGACAAGCGAACCAATACCCGAAGCATAGCGTCCGAGACGCGCCTGAGCCTGGCCCGCGGTCAAATCAGTGGTCCAGTTAGAAAACGGTGAGAAGCGATCGGCAGCGGCGCCGTTGGCGGCGGGCCGCACTTCGAGGTAATCCACTTCGCCGGCGCTGTTTACATGAAATGCAACCGGCTCGCCGCCAACCAGCGCGACAGTCGCAACCGGATAAAGACTTTCGCCTATCTGCCTAAAGAGAAAAGCGTCAGCGCTGACTTTGACCGGCAGATCTTTTCCTTTTGTGCTTCGCAGCACCAGAGAATCGTCGGCCGTTGGTCGCGAGATTCCTTTTTGCATTTGTAACAGATTGCGCGCCTCAAGCATGCGCGCGATTGAATGCAGCGCGCGACCTCTTGAAAGCGGCTCGCGCGGCCGCAGCGTAGCATCGGGCAAGATCGACAAATATCCATCGCGAATCAGTTGGGCCACGTCGGCCCGATTAGCTGGCGGGATTTCGCCGGCATCGCGAACGGCAAGGAAGTAATCAACATCGGCGTTGTTGAGCAGTGTGTTGGCGCGGCTTTCGCCATACACGGCGGTGCTCAATGCGGTGGCAAACGCGGGCGGACGATTAACTTCTTCGGTGACCGTCGGCGCTGTTTGATGCGCCAAACGCGCAACCGAGGCCAGCCAACTGCGCACGTCCGACACCGGCGCCTCGGCATCAAGCCAGGAATCCGAAACGCGCGCGCGCAGCGAGGTGAAATTCTGAATCGCAAGCAAAGCGACATCCCGCGCCAGCGCGACATTTTGTTGAGTCTTGAGTTCGGCTGGTTCGCGCGAAGTCTTGACGATAAAAGGCGCCAGCGCCGCGCGGCCTTCGGCGGCGCACTCGCGGGCCTTCAAATAGGGAACTGCATCGTTGAAGATGTTTGCCGCGTCTTCGGTGCGGCCGCCGCAGGTCGATGTGTACAACGCGTTAATGGGTTCGCCATTGTAGGTCGCTACCATTCCGCGCGTTTCGTCGACGGCGCGAGACGACAGCGCATTCTCGGAAGTGAGGCCGCGGTAAACCTGTGACCGGGTCGTCGGTAACAGATCATAGCCCTGCGACATAAACTGCCCGCGGTTTCTCATTGCATAAGTGCGCGCCGCAATTGCTTGCGCCTTGTGTGCCTCAATCAATGGATAGCCGCCGGCGGACAACTCATTCGGCACAACGCCTTTTACGTAGTCTTCGAGCCCAATGACGTTAACTACTGTCAGCGCGCCGCGAGTGTTTGCAAACACTTCGATGCGCCCCCGATAGGGCTTGTCATTAAAACGGACCGGCGCATTTACATCGTCCGAACCAAACATGACCGGCGCGCTGGAACTAAACAGACGGCCTGGGCCGGCGGCGAACGCAACTACTTCACGCGAAGGTCCGGTTGGACGGGACGACGCTAAGCGAACATTCGATCGAATGCTTGTCGGGGTGGTGGGATCAATACTCTTTGCCACCTTTGGTCCCGGCGGTAACAACGGCACTATGGTCGTATCGATTGCAGCGTCCAGCAACCGGGCCCGCATTTCTTCCGCTTCCGGTTGTAAATAGTGATCGCCGATCAAAAGTCCCCAGGTCTGCGTGCGATTGTCGAGCGTGACTTGCGAGTTTTCGTTGATAGCTTCTTTGACCTCGCGGGCTTTTTGGTCGGCCTCTGCTTTCGAAGACAAGGCCACCAGGCTTAAACGAAAAGACTCTTCCGTCGTGGGCGGCAGCGGCGAAAGAAGCCGCGCCTCAACGCGCACTCGGGCGACGTCCAACGCCACCATCGTGTTGGCGA
>JBDTTW010000247.1:0-5411 GCA_039930405.1 bacterium | reverse complement strand
ATCGAAATTACTGCCGCTGAAGATACGCCTGAAACTATGCGATTGCGCACGCGGTAGCTTCTAGTTCCCATCGACTGCACGTCCGCGCAACTCCTCCGGTTTGGTTGAACCAACGCCGGCCAACGAACGGTCGAGGTTCTCCGGCTTCAGAGCCTCATCGAGCTGCTTCGCACGCGCGTTCAACTCATTCTCTTTCGCGTCGAGCTCGGCTAACTGCGTCCTTAACTCAGCGACGCACTGCGCTGCCCCGGAATTGGTTTGAGCTGCTACGTCTGTAGTAAGCAGTGGGACTAAAGCGGCGAACAAAACTAGAGTCAATATGAACTTCATGTGACCTCTCTCTTTTGAGTGGGTCTTACTTAACGCGGGCTTCGCGCTCGAGCAGCTTCTTCTTGCGGTCCAGGCCCCAGCGATAACCACCGAGACTTTTATCTTCACGAATCACCCGATGGCAAGGAATGACCAGCGCCACTGGATTGCTGGCACAAGCCCGCGCGACTGCGCGACCAGCTTTGTCCTGGCCGATGCCTTTTGCTACCTCAGAATATGAATACGTTTTCCCGGCGGGAATCTTTTGTAGTTGCTCCCATACCTGCCGTTGAAAGGCAGTCGCGCGAATATCGAGAGGTAGATCTAATCGCGGAGTCTTGTCGTTCAGATAATCCACAACGGCGGTGAGCGCCGGTCGCAGCCGACTTTCATCCAGGAAGATCTCGGCGGCGAAGAATTCACGTTGTAGCTCGGTTGAAAGTTCCTCGTCTGAATCACCCAACTTGACTGAACAAACGCCCTTGTCAGTTGCCGCGACCAGCAAACGCCCCAACGGACTGTCGCCAATCGCATAACGAATCACGGCGTCGCGTCCGCCTTTGCCATAGGTTGCCGGTGTCATACCCAACTGCGAAGCCGCAAGTTCATATAAACGGCTGCTGGAACCAAAGCCGGCATCGTAAATCGCGTCGGTAATTTTCTCGCCGGCCTGCACACTTCGCTTGAATTTATTGACCCGCCTCGTTTCGGCATACTCGCTCGGGGACATTCCCATGATGCTTTTGAAAGTTCGCTGCAAATGAAACGAGCTAACGCCAACTTGTTCGCCCAATGTCTCAAGCGTTACCGCCTCGCCGTCACTAGTTTCAATCAAACGACAAACTTGCTGCACCATTTCTACCTGCGGATCGGTTGTTCGTACGTCATCGGGATGACAACGAAGACAGGCACGAAAGCCATTGCTCTCGGCCGCGGCAGGCAAGGCGAAAAACGAAACATTTTCACGCTTCGGGCGCCGTGACGGGCAAGACGGCCGGCAATAAATTCCGGTCGAACTAACTGCGAATACGAATTGGCCATCAAACACGCGATCTCTCGACAGCACGGCATTCCAAAACTCGTCCCGATTGTCCGGCAACATCGTCATTTGCTCATGCAACACAGCGCTCATCTTAACACCTCCGCCGCCTTAGCTTCATTTCTGACAACGCCGATATTAGCGGGCCGAGGCAAGCGAATCTATCCGATTCTTGCGGTCAAATTAGTTGCATAAGAGCTGCAGCCAGCATCATTTCCAGTCGAGCAATCCTTGCATTGAAAGTAAATCTCTCTATGATCGCGACCGGTTGACAGACTCTTAACGATGCCCCACGATTAACTTTCAATCAGGAGTAAGGCTTTGAGTCAATTAAACATTCCGGTACCGGATGACGCCATGGCGGCGTTGAATCTCTCGCCCGTGGAAGCGGCTGAAGAATTTCGGTTTGCAGCCGCAGCCAAACTCTACGAGCTGGGACGGCTTTCGTCTGGCGCTGCCGCTTCGCTTGCGGGTGTCCCCCGCACTGTCTTCCTCAGTAGACTTTCAGACTATGGAGTGTCAGTGTTTCGCGTGGATGAAGATGAACTGAAACAGGATCTCTCACGTGCCTGATGTCTTCTGTGATACCTCGGTAATTCAGTATCTCTTCCAAGTCGGGTTGCTTGATTTACTTTTCACCCTTTATCAAGAGATAAGCATTCCTGCAGCAGTTGCAAACGAACTGGCCGAAGGGCGTGTTCACGGCGTTGACTTGCCTGATGTTGAGTCCATGTCACGATTTAGGATACGTACAGTCCCCGCTCCGCAGTCAATTCAAATCTTGAAATCTCTTGGAAGCGGAGAGCGTGAGGTTCTCACGCTCGCGTTGACCAGTACGGATCATTTGGTGCTAATTGACGATGCCCTGGCACGCCAACATGCCCGTGAGTTGAGTCTTCGGTTCACGGGAACACTGGGCATTCTGCTCAGGGCGAAACAATCTGGTCTTCTCGTTGAAATACGATCAATTCTGGATAACTTAGAGAGAAAAGGCTTTCGACTTGATAAGAGAACTCGCGCAGCGATGATTAAACTTGCCGGCGAACCCTAAGGCGAAGGCTGAACTTATATGGATTTTCTGGCGGATCTCAACGAACAACAGCGCGCAGCCGTCATTGCTACTGACGGCCCTTCGCTGATACTTGCCGGTGCCGGCTCGGGCAAAACGCGCGTCATTGCGCACCGCATTGCCTACCTCATCGCGGATAAATGCGTCGCCCCCTGGAATATTCTCGCCGTAACTTTTACTAATAAAGCGGCGGAAGAGATGCGTCTGCGCGTGCAGCGGCTGTTGCGCGATCAGGAACTTTCCAGCGCGCCGCTTGTTTCCACGTTTCACAGTTTGTGCGTGCGCATTTTGCGGCAGGACATCGAGAAGCTAAACGACAGGTATACCCGCACGTTCACGATTTACGATCAGGACGATTCACAGCGGCTGATCAAAAACTGCATTAAGGATTTGGGCTACGACGAAAAGCACCTCGGCGTGCGCGCGACGCAATCCGCTATTAGTTCAGCGAAAAATCGCGGCGAAGACATCGACGCATTCGCCGCCCGCGCCGATTATGTCGATGAACGTCGCGCGGCCATGGCCCGCGTTTACAAGTTGTATGAAGAACGGTTGCACGCCAACAACGCGCTGGATTTCGATGACTTAATGATCAAGGCCGTGCGCTTGCTGCGTGAGGTTCCCGAGGTACGCGAGAAGTACAACAATAAATTTAAGTACATTTTGGTGGATGAGTACCAGGACACGAACTCACTGCAGTTTGCTTTGATTAGTTTGCTAACTGAAAAGCAGCAAAACATCGCGGTGGTCGGCGACGAGGACCAATCGATCTACAAGTGGCGCGGGGCGGACATCACCAACATCCTCAACTTCGAAAAGCATTTCGCCAACACCAAAACGATTCGTCTCGAACAAAACTACCGTTCCACCCAAACGATTCTTGACGTCGCCGGAGCGGTGGTCAAACACAACGTCGAGCGCAAGGGAAAGAGCCTCTGGACCTCGAATCCCAGGGGCGATCGCGTCCGCTATTACCAGGCTTTCGATGCCGACGCTGAAGCGCGCTGGGTGGCGTCGAAGATCGTCGAACATCGCCGCGAGGATTACGAAGTGCGCGCCGCGGTGTTGTACCGCACAAATTCTCAGTCGCGTGTTTTTGAAGAAGCGATGCGCCGGGCGGGTTTGGCTTACAACATCGTCGGCGGCTTTTCATTTTACGAGCGCCTGGAAGTACGAGACATCATTGCTTATTTGAAACTGGCGTTGAATCCAAACGACTCGATCGCGCTGCAACGAGTTATCAACAGCCCACCGCGCGGCATCGGCAAGCAAACGGTTGAAGAGCTCGCGCGGCGCGCGAATGATTTTGGTTTGACACTATGGGACACAATCAAGTTGGTGATTGAGAAGCCCGATGGCTTGAGCATGCGCGCGATTACGGCGTTGCGAGGTTTTCGGCGAATTATTCTTAAGCTCGGCGAAATGGCGGGCGTGGTCCAAAGTCCAACGTCCAGGGTCCAAAGTCAAACCCCTGATAGCCAACTCTCGACCGTCTCCGACTCCCTCGTTTCAGAGATCGTCAAAGCGGCAATCCTTGATACTGGCTACGAATACTCGCTCAAGGGCGAGAAGACTGACGAAGCCGAAGCGCGTTTGGAAAACTTGCAGGAGCTGGTCAACGCCGCAGTCGATTATGACGATAGCGGTATTGAAGGCTTGCGAGAGTTCATCGATCACTCTGCTTTGGTTTCCGACCAGGACCAGTACAAACGCGACGCGCCCGTGACTCTCATGACGGCACATTCGGCCAAGGGTCTGGAGTTTCCCATCGTTTTCATCGCCGGTCTCGAGGATGGCTTATTTCCGCACTCGCGCTCCGCCACGGACCCGGCCGAGATGGAAGAGGAGCGCCGGCTTTGTTATGTAGCCATGACCCGCGCCGAGAAGTTTTTGTATGTGACGCACGCGATGAAGCGCCGCGTGTACGGCGAGGAACTGGCTTCCGAACCGTCCCAGTTTCTAAACGAGATGCCGTTGGAGTTAATGGAAGATTTGTCCCTGGGAAAATCATGGTTGTCATTCGCGCGCGGCTCGACATCGATTGCAGACGAACAAGGCGAACATCGCAAAGAGAAAAAGAAGTACACCGGAAAGACTTACGACAGCGTCGATTCCATCGCCGAATTTTTCAAACAACGAGCCAGCCAACTGGGCAATACCGGCGGCGGCTTTCAAGCGGCAAAAGAACAGCGCGCCCGGGACGCCAGCCCTCCAGTGAGAACAAGCTCGGCGCGAGCACAAAGTCCTACCCCCGACAGCCAACACCCGACGCCCGCTTCCGAATTTGTACCCGGCTCTTATGTAAAGCACGCCAAGTATGGTCGCGGGCTGGTGCTGCGACGTGAGGGTGCCGGGGATTCTCTAAAGCTCACCGTTACCTTTCCTGGCTTTGGCCAAAAGAAATTAGTGCAAAAATACGCCGGACTCGAAAAGGCTTAACCCTCGGTTTCTGAAGTTCAGCGCCGTTTGCGCTGCAAGAATACGGGTGGCTGGGCCAAATTTCTTGCGCCCCGTTCCCTGCTCGCATACCATCAGCGTCGCGCCACTCTTTAACCTCAAACTGCACGTTCGCCGCGAACGAGCCATCGACTTCGCCCTGAAGGAGAATTCACAATGAAACGCCGAATGCTTGGGGCAGCTATCCTGACGCTGATCGCTGTCGCCTGTTTGCCAGATCTAAAAGCCGCCGGGCACTCTGCTGCTAAACGTCCCGGCGACAATTCAGTTTCACTTGAACTCAGGTTCATGAAAAAGAGGGCGAACCCGCTGCAACGCTTTTTCTCGGTGCTCGATGGTCCAAATGGCTTTGCGACCGGTTTTCTAGTGGGCGATCAGTTGGTAATGACGGCTTATCATGCGGTGTCGGGAAATCTCAGCGCCGCAAAGAAAGTGCAGTTAGGATTCGCGCCGAACGATGAATTGGAAGTTGAGGTTTACGTGCAAGGCTGCCAGGCGAGCGTTCTCAAGTTTGATGAAGATGCCGATTTGGCGCTG
>JBDTTW010000246.1:0-4583 GCA_039930405.1 bacterium | reverse complement strand
GCCCAATCTCTCTCGCTCGAGCGCAAAATCAAGATGCACGAGGCGCGCGAAGGAATTATCAATCGCCTCGCGTTGACGCTGCCGTCCGCAATCAACCTCGATCGCTTTCTGACCGTCATCGTTTCGGAACTGGGGCGCATGATGAACGTCGATCGCTGCGACGTGATCCAGTTAACTTCGCCCAGCGAGCTGCGCATTAGTCACGAATGGAGGGCTTCAGACGACGTGCCTACCAGTCTCGGCACTACGATTCCGATCGACTTGCGACAACTGGCGGAACGCGTGGATCTAACCAAACCCATCCGTTTTGACGACACCTCGGCGCCGGATTTGGATCCCAAGCTCCGCATGCTGACCAAAGGCCTGGGCACCCGTTCATTGTTGGTTGTGCCGGTTCTGCTTGGTGAAGATGTGCTTGGCTTGGTGGGCCTGCACACGACGCGCACGACGCGCGTTTGGCTGGACGATGAAGTTGCGTTTCTGGAATCGATTGCCCGGCAAATCGGCGTGGGCTACCAATACACACGCCTCTACACCGATAAAGAACGAGAAGCAGAAACAAAACGCGCGCTGTTGGAAATAGCAAACGCGATCAATGCCCGATCCGATTTTCGGGAAGTTTCGTCGCTGGTGCTCGAACGCGCAATCACACTGGTGGGCGCCGATTATTCGGCGCTGGGCGTGCTCGATCCGAAAGGCGGTCGCATTAGTCTGGTGGCTTTCAAAGCTGCGCCGCACGCAACCATCGAATCGGTGCAGGGCTTGATTGAGGAACACGCACAGTCGCTTGATCTAACCGAGTTCCCGAAAGCGATCGAAGTGTTGACCGAAGGAAAAACTTTGCGCCTGCTGGATTCTGATCTGCCGTTTCCTTTTCGTCTGATGTTCAATTCGATTCTCGGCGGACGCGCCGCGCTCGTTGCCCCGGTTCGCGTGGCCGGGCACGTATTCGGATTGCTCGGTCTGGTTTGGAGCGAAGCGCGCCAGGGTGGTTTTCAGGACCACGAAGTCGCGCTGGTCGAAGGCATTGCCGATCAAATCGGCACCGCGCTGGAACGAGATCAACTGTCGGCAGAAGTGATGCATTTGCGCGACGCGCTGCATGAGCGCTATGGCGAAGACCGGCTGATTGGCCAAACGTTCGCCATTCGACGCGCGATCGAGTTAGCCCTAAGCGTCGCCGATACGCAAACCACCGTGCTCATTCAGGGCGAGTCAGGCACAGGAAAAGAACTGCTCGCGAACTTAATTCATTACAACTCCGGCCGCGAAGATCAACCATATGTGAAGCTCAATTGCGGTGCGATTCCTGAGACGCTGCTGGAGTCGGAACTATTTGGCCACGAGAAAGGCGCCTTTACCGATGCGCGCGCGCGCCGTCAGGGAAGATTTGAAGAGTCTAATGGCGGCACGTTGTTTCTCGACGAAGTTGGTGAGATGAGTTTGTCGGCGCAGGTTCGGCTGTTGCGTGTTTTGCAGGATGGCGAGTTTACGCGCGTCGGCGGCAGCGAAGTAATAAAGGCTGACGTCCGCATCATCGCCGCTTCGAACGTGGACCTCGAACGCGCAACGGAAGTCGGAACGTTTCGACGTGACCTTTATTACCGGCTTTCCGTTTTTCCGATTGTCCTGCCGCCGTTGCGCGAACGACCCGAAGATATTCATCCGCTGGTCATTCATTTTCTCGAACACTACAAACAAAAAACCGGGCGCTTCATTTCCGGAATTTCAAAAGATGCTTTGCAGGCTTTGATAACGTACGAATGGCCGGGCAATGTGCGCGAACTGGAAAATGCGATCGAGCGCGCGGTGATCGTTGCTTCAGGCCGGCAGATTGAGTTGGAAGATCTGCCGGAAGCAATCAGCAGGATTGCTTTGCAGGAGCAGGATCGGATCAAAGTGGAACGCGCGCGCGCCGCCAGCGAAGGTCGGACGACCACGTTTGCAGTCACGGTGCCGTCGTCGATGGATGAGATAGAAAAGCAGGCGATTGAAGCGACGCTTGACTACACGCATGGCGACAAGACGCATGCGGCGCGTGCCCTGGGCATTGGGCGTAAGACGCTCTATCGCAAACTCGATCAATACAGCGGCAAAGGATCAGACGCTGAAAGTAGCGACGAGTAAGATCGCCATTGTCTGACTGGAAGAGGCTGGACTGTAAAACAAAGCCCTTTGAAGTTTTGAACCTCAAAGGGCTTTTGGCGTTGAAGCTGGCTTCAAGTCCCGCTATTTAAGCAGCTTCTTAGTTGAAGGAACACACAGCAGGCGCGGTGCTATAACGATATATTCCATCTTCTCGAACTGATTGCTAATCGCTACCAGCCGCTGCCTGAATTTGCCGCGCGGTTTCACGTCATAACAAAGCCAATGGTCCAAACTGGCCGGCGCTGCATCGATGCGAAAGTAAGCTGCGCCCCCACCAAAGGGACTTGCCTTTGCTTTGATCGTTATTGAGTGAGCTCCGGCGGCCATGGGAAAAACTCCGTGACTAACTCCTGAATCTGCCAGGCAGGGAACAGGATCATCTCCGCATGCACCAGTAGTCGCCGGGATGGACGTACTGCCAATCGGAGTTCCAAAGTCGGAAATCTCAAACTGATCACCCCGCAGAAACGCATCTGTTACTGTCAGATTTGCGCCTCCAGCTGGAGCCGTGAATGTCCAGGGCGGCGCACTACCGAACACGGAATTCCCGGCCGAACTTGGCGCGCACCCAGGACCTGACGGATCAGCCGGCGAGCAACCGGTGGCAGCAATGCCTTTGCCAAAAAACGCGAACTCAACCCAGGGACCATTGGTGGGCACTGGTCCCATCAACGATGCTCCGACCGTGCGGTCCGACATTTTCCGCGGTGTCCGAGTTTCCATTCCGTTCTGTGTTTCCTGCGCATTGATCGAAGAAAAGGCGAGACAAATCATCAGCAGCAACCCAGCTGCGATTGCTGGTGCGAGTTTTCTGTTGGGCATAATTGTTCTCCTGTCGATTGAGGAAATACTGGTAGGGGAACGCGCTCAATAAGGAAGCGCGACTTGCCAGTGTTGAGATTTAGAAACATGAGGTGTGAGGAAATCGGCTGGGCCTTGGCAGGCTCCAGGTTTTGACTAACACTACATGTTCACTACCCTGCAAGGGAGCAAATCGCATGCCCGGGAAAACAGGAGACAAGCAGGCAGCACGGCAGTGCGAACCTAACTGTTTGTGACCGATCGGCTATAACTCCGTCCACACTTGTAGACGTCAAGCCAATCTGACACCGCAAGAAGGGGTTGCCTTGCCCGCCGAAAAGAGCTTGTCGCCGCTGGCCCATTGCCGGCTGCGGAAACCGCCATGGTGGCCCACATTCTTGCGCCGCTTCAGGTGGGTTTGTTATAGTCCGAGTCTGAAATTCTCCAATTCAATATGTTAACCAGCCCGGCCCCGGAGGCCGTGGCTTCCCTAGAAAGGACTTTTGTTATGGCAAACGATGATTATCGACGAGACTCTGGCGACAGCGTTTCCACTCGTCTCACTTACCTCTTGATTGGTGGCGGCATTGGCGCCGTTATCGCTCTGCTTTTTGCTCCCAAATCAGGACACGAACTGCGCGGCGACATTGCTGACGCGACCCGCAAGGGTATCGACAAATCGCGCGAGGCAGCGCAACAAGTGGGCGAACGCGCCGGCGAATATTATGATGCGACACGTGAGCGCGCCACCGAACTCTACTCACAAGCAAGCGAGAAGGCTTCCGAGCTCTATACACAAGCGTCGAGTAGGGTTGGCGAGGTAGCGCAGACTGCGCGTGAATCAGCAACGCGTCAAACCAGCACCGTGGCGGCTGCGATCGACGCCGGCAAAAAGGCTTATCAGGAAGAGAAGCGCAAGACTGAGATGTCGGGCCGGATAGAAGCAACGCCGAAGTACACGGAAAAAGCGAACTAGGTCATTGGCGATTGGCGATTTGCCGATTAGGCTTTTTAGCTAAACTCGCAACGGTGACGTTCAGCTTTGTTTTTGAAAATCGGCAATCGGCAATCAACAAGATGCTTGCCCTGCAAATAAATCTCAACGATCCGATGTTCTGGGTGATGGTGGTGATCGCGTTGTCGTTCATCATCATCGCCGTAGCCATGATCGCGATTGCGGTATTTGTTAATCGTGCAGTGAAGTCAGTGACTCGACTGGAACAAAAACTCGAGCCCCTGATCGAGCGCGTCACCGTGATCAGCGAGCAAGGCAAACAGATCGCGGTGCAGGGCAAGCAAATAGCCGAACAGTTCAATGCTGTGTCAGGTCATCTCTCGACGGCTACCATGAACCTTTCCGAATCGCTGGCGATCATCAAGGATGAGGTCGGCGAACTAAAGGAGATGGTCAGCGAGACGGCGGGCGCAGCGCGCGACAAGGTTGAGCTGGTCAGCCGGACGATAGATCGGACCCACGATCAGATCGTTACCACTACGGATTTCATTCAACGCCGCGTGGTTGAGCCGGCTCGCGAGCTCGCCGCGATTATGGCGGGCTTTCGGCGCGGCCTCGAGGTTCTCGTGGCGCCGCTGCCAAAGCCCATCAATCAGACCTACGGAGAGGATGAGATGTT
>JBDTTW010000245.1:0-8294 GCA_039930405.1 bacterium | reverse complement strand
CTGCCCGTGCTGGCAGGTCACCAGAAACGGTTGCGCTTCGCGGATTGAAACCTCGCCGGCAGTCGAATAACGCACATGACCAATCGCACTAACGCCCGGCAGACGATCGAGCGTTGACTGATCAAACGCATCGGCAACGTGGCCCATCGCGCGCTCAAGTCTCAACTCGGCGCCATTGGACGCCGTGATCCCGCACGACTCCTGACCGCGATGTTGCAGCGCGTACAACCCCAGATAAGTTAGTCGCGCAGCATCGGCGTGCCCGTAGATTCCGAATACGCCACACTCATCTTTGAACTTGTCGTCCGTCAATTCGAACTGCACCGTTTTCCCTCTGGCTGAGAATCTGATTCTTTCCGAAACGCGAGCTTACTTTGCATTACCGCGCGATTCAACTCGCGTACGCGATCCGCGGATACACAAAACATTCTCAGTTGGGTATCATAAGTTTCGAATCTGGAGCTACGCGCCAAATTTCTGACGCTAATACCAGGGTCGAAACGAGGGGGGCCAAGCTTAATGAAACATGTTTTTTTCGTTGTTTTGCTGGCAACACTTGCCCTAACTTATCCAGGTATCCTCGCGACACGATCTTTGACGGCGAATGCCGGGACCTTTCCGGCGGTAAACTCCGCGCAACTATACGCAAAAGAATGCGCCTCTTGTCATGGCAAGGATGGCCGCGCAAAAACGATCAAGGGTAAACTAAAACACGCGCGAAACCTGGCGAACGCCGAGTGGCAGGAAAGAGTCAGCGATGAGCGCATCTTCAATTCCATCAACAACGGCAAGGAAAAGATGCCGGCCTATGGGAAAAAACTCTCTCAGGAACAAATCGAGGCACTCGTCACTTACGTTCGCGCTTTTAAGAGATAGCGTTTATGTTGGCGCCAGTCTTTGATCGTTCCAGCAACATCGGCTGAAGCCTTTTGGATTTCATCAGTGAAAACTCCCAACACATTGCGGCGCCTAACTGTTTCGCTGCTGCGGGCGCTGCTGGTTGCGGCATTGCTGTTTTCGGGTTGGCTGATCTACTCAAAACTTCCGCACCATTCAACCACCGACGCTCGCCCTGCGCGCAATGAAACCGCGCTGCAGATCATGTTGCGGCCCGTTGGCATTAGTGCTGTAGGTCTGGACATTCCGGTTGAACTCTATCCGGTCGACATTGTCGCGGTGCAACACGAATACTTTACCGAACGGCGCGCCGGCAAACGTTTTGATGATTTTCTGAACGAGCGCATGCAGGGTCGGCGACCAGTCAATACCAAACTTGATAAGGATGGTCAGGTAACTATAGTTGTTACTGGCGGCAGTTGGTGGCTCAACGCTGTCTTACCCGGCGAAGAAGATTTGGAGTGGCGCCTGCCGATTAATGTTGCCGGCAGCAAACAGATTGTGGAGCTGACCTCACAAAACGTTTACACGCGCACAAAGAGTTTCTGAAGATTAGTCAGTTGTCAGTTGTTCGTTGTCAGTCGCCTGCGAAGGAGATGGCTGAGTTCCGCTCTATCCCGGATTCAATTGACTACTAACAACTGACGGCCGACAACTGACAACCCGCAAATGAAAGCCCTTCGCGTAGAAAAGAAAAAGCTCGCCGTGCGCGAAGTTGAAAAACCTGCGCGCGAAGAAGAAGCGTTGGTGCGCGTGCTGCTTTCGGGAATCTGCAATACAGATCTGGAAATCGCGCGCGGTTATGCCGGCTTTAAAGGAACGATCGGGCACGAGTTCGTCGGCGTCGTTGAAGAAACCGCCGACACAACGCTCATTGGCCAGCGCGTGGTCGGTGAAATCAACGCCGGCTGCGGAGAATGTGAGCTATGCAGCGCCGGTGACCCACGTCATTGCGCCACGCGAACGGTGCTGGGCATCGTCGGACGCGACGGCGCCCACGCGGAATTTCTAAAGCTGCCGCAAAAAAATCTTTTCAAAGTTCCGGATATCGTGCTTGACGAGCACGCGGTTTTCACTGAACCACTGGCGGCGGCTTGCGGAGTTTTGGAGTGCGTTGAAACCAAGCCAACCGATCGGGTGGCGGTAATCGGCGACGGCAAGCTAGGACTACTTTGCGCGCAGGTACTCGCGCTGACGGGCGCGCACGTTGTCTTGATTGGCAAGCACGCCGAGAAGTTAAGAATCGCCGAACGTCGCGGCATTGAAACTGTTACCGCAAAGAGCGCAGCCAGGCGCAAACGCGAATTTGACGTGGTTGTCGAAGCCTCAGGCTCGCCATCCGGATTTGCCGGTGCGCTTCAGTTGCTTCGTCCGCGCGGTGTGCTCGTCTTGAAATCAACCTTTGAAGGCAAGGCTGAGTTCGTTCAAGCGCCGCTGGTTGTCGACGAGATAAGCATCGTTGGCTCGCGCTGCGGCCGTTTTCAACCGGCGCTCGATCTACTCAAGAAAGGCGCTATCGATATCGACAGTTTGATAAGTGAAGAGTATCCGTTGACACGTGGCGTTTATGCGATGGAACGCGCTGGGAAGAAGGGCGCCCTTAAGGTGTTTCTCCGACCTTGAAAAACAGAAGGCACTAGGCAGTAGGCAGCAAAACAAGAGTGCGCGGCCTGCCTACTGCTTCCTGCTTTCCTGCTTTCTGCTTCCGCCTTCTGCTTCTGCCTACTGCCGTCTGCCTTCTGCCGCCTGCCTTCTGACGGTTTCTTTGCTCCCTGATTCCCGTTTAGCTATACTTCAGCCCTTCCCATCTGCGACCTGAAGATTACCGGGTGACTGGCGTTTCAAAAGGTCGCGACCTGCAGCTTTTCCTGGAGGCGGTGCTTTATGCTCGAATCTAATAACAATCAAACGACGGTAAACGAACGGACCATCCTGCGAAAGCTTCGGGTGTGGATTGTGGCGTTGGCGAGCGCCTGCCTGTTGGCCGGTATGGGAATCGGCGCAATGCTTTCCGGCAAACCGACGGTGGCGCAGAACGAAATGCAAATCGCGCGCGCGCCCGAGGCCTTGTCTGCTTCGTTTGCGGAAATTGCCCGGCGGGTCGAGCCTGCTGTAGTCAATATCGATACCATCACTGCCGCGCCGGAAGTCGCCGAGAAAGACAACGCCGATCAGGAAGATATGCCCTCGAATAATCCCCTGCTGGATATGTTTCGACGGCAATCGCGGCGCCCATCGCACGGCGTCGGCAGCGGCTTCATCGTTAGTCCCAAGGGCTACATTCTGACGAATGAGCATGTGGTCGAGGGGTCGACACGAATCATCGTGGGACTGCAAAACGGTCAAACCTATCCAGGCAAGGTCGTCGGCATCGACGAAGAAACCGACGTAGCCGTCATCAAAATTGATGCGCCGCAGGATCTGCCAACAGTAACGCTGGGGGACTCGAATGCCGCGCAAGTGGGCGATTGGGTGCTGGCAGTTGGTTCGCCCTTTGGACTGGACCAAACGGTTACGGCTGGCATCATCTCGAAAAAGGAAAGAGAAACCCCATCCGCTACTTCAAATTTTCAACGTTTCATCCAGACCGACGCTGCCATCAATCGCGGCAACAGCGGTGGGCCGTTGGTTAACATGCGCGGCGAAGTCATCGGCATCAATTCCCAGATCGCAACCTCAACCGGAGACTACAACGGCATCGGCTTTGCGCTGCCCGCGTCGGAAGCAAACTTCGTTTACCGGCAGATTGTGGACCAGGGCAAGGTGCGCCGCGGTTACCTGGGCGTAACTCTTGATTCAGTCAAGGACGAATTCGCGCGCGTGTATGGTTTGCCTGAAGCAAAGGGCGCGATCATTCTCGACGTGCAACCAACAAAAGATGGCCAGCCGACGCCGGCCGCGAAGGCAGGCTTGCAGTCAAGTGACGTCATCGTTGAATTCAACGGTCAACCGATTGCGACCGCCCAGGACTTGATTCAAAAAGTCGCCGGCAGCCCGATCGGTCAATCAGTGGCTTTGACCTATCTTCGCGAACGCGACAATAAGTTTGAGAAGCGGAGCGCAGACATAGTTCTGGGCGAGCGTCCGGGACGATCCCCACTGCGCGACCCGGCGGAGGCAGCGCCGCCAAAGCGCAAGGACGCTGATCCGAAAGGCAACGGCTTGCATCTCGGCATTACTCTCGCCGAACTAACGCAAGCGCTGATCGCTGACAAGCATCTGGCCGGCGTACGTGGTCTCTACGTTAAGGAAGTTGACCCCAGCGGACTGGCGGCCGAAGTACGCGGCCTCAACGGACAGCCGACGCTCATCGAAGGAGATGTCATCACGCGTATCAATCGCGTTCCGGTAACTGCGCTGGCCGATTTCCAAAGGGTCATTAACTCTTTGAAACCAGGCGATCCGGTGGTGATGCAGGTGTCGCGTTACTCGCGAGACCTGGATAGTCTAACCACCAAGATCGTACAGTTTACTTACCAATAGCTGTTGCGGGTTTCGAGTTCCGGGTTCCGAGTTAGTTGAAAACCCGAAACTCGAAACTCGTAACTCGAAACTCGAAAAATGGCCCAGGCAAAAAAAGCTCTCGCAAAAACCAGTTCCAAACAAACCACGCCACGCGTTCGTGGGTCGGTTAAGACCTATCACAATTACATCGGTGGCAAGTGGCTACCGAGCGAATCGGGCGAACACTTCGAAAACATCAACCCGGCTGACACCAATGACGTCATCGGGCGCTTCGCGCTGTCGACCAGCAAGGATGTGAACACCGCGGTGAATGCCGCGCGTGAAGCTTTCGACGGCTGGCGCAACACACCCGCGCCACGTCGCGCGGAAATTCTTTTTCGGCTGGGCGAAATCCTGCTGGGAAACAAACCGCGCTTCACCGCCGACATGACTCGCGAGATGGGAAAAGTTTTGCCGGAAGCGGGCGGCGACGTGCAGGAAGCAATTGACTGCACTTACTACACCGCCGGCGAAGGCCGCCGTCTACATGGCTTTACGACGCCCGCGGAAATGCCTGACAAGTTTGCGATGTGCGTGCGGCAGCCGGTGGGACTGTGCGGACTGATCACGCCCTGGAATTTTCCCATGGCGATTCCCTCCTGGAAGCTGATTCCGGCGTTGGTCTGCGGCAACACGGTGGTGCTGAAACCTGCCGAAGACACGCCGCTTTCAACTTACAACCTGGTCGAGGCTTGCGAGCAGGCAGGCATTCCGCCGGGAGTCGTCAATCTCGTAACCGGCTACGGTGAAAACGCGGGCGCAGCCATTACGAACCATACGGCATTGCGGCTCATTTCTTTTACTGGCTCAACCGAAACTGGACGAACGGTTGCGTCGGCGTGTGCTGAACGCAATGCGATTTGTTCGCTTGAGATGGGCGGCAAGAACGTGATCATCGTCATGGATGATGCCGACATCGACCTCGCGATCGAAGGCGCGGTCTGGGGCGCGTTTGGAACTTCAGGGCAGCGTTGCACGGCGTCGTCGCGGCTGGTGGTCCATAAAAAGATATATAAGCAGTTTTGCAAAAAACTAGTCGATCATGCGAAGCGTTTGCGTGTCGGCAACGGTGCTGATGCGAAAACGGACATGGGACCGGTAATCAACGCTGACGCAGTCAAAAAAATCATGGGCTACATCGATATCGGCCAAAAGGAAGACGGCGCTAAGCTGGCGTGCGGCGGCAAACGGCTGACGCGCGGCGAGTATGCGCGCGGGTTCTTCATCGAGCCGACTGTCTTTACCGATGTGGCACCGGATATGCGCATCGCCCAGGAAGAGATCTTCGGTCCAGTTACGACCGTCATCCCGACCAAATCGCTCGATGAGGCTGTCGAGATCGCTAACGGTGTTCGTTATGGCTTGTCCGCCGCGATTTACACTACCGACGTCAATCGCGCTTTTCGCGCCATGAACGACATGTACACCGGCATCTTTTATGTGAACGCTTCGACGATTGGCGCTGAAGTGCATCTGCCGTTTGGCGGCACGAAGGCCACCGGTAACGGCCATCGCGAAGCCGGCACGCAGGTGCTGGACATTTTTTCTGAATGGAAATCGATCTACGTCGACTACAGCGGCAAACTGCAACGCGCGCAGATCGACATGATTGACGGCATGGGGTAGAGGTAGATATCAGATACCAGATATTAGATGTCAGTCGCTGCCCAATCAGCAAAAATCAAATCGCATCGGGACCTCATCGTATGGCAAAAAGCGATGGTGTTGGTCACCGACGTTTTATAGTTTGACCAAAGCTTTTCCTCGTGAGGAAGTTTATGGTTTGACCGCCCAAACTCGTAGAGCAGCCGCCTCGGTGCCAGCTAATATTGCCGAAGGACAGGGTCGACGACTTGGACGAGAGTTCCATCAATTCCTGGGAAACGCTCGCGGTTCGCTTATGGAACTCGATACCCATTTGGAGTTGGCGTTGCGCGTCGGTTACATAAGTATCGAGCAACACACCGCAATAAGAGCAAAACTGGATGAGGTCGGTCGGGTTTTAAACGGACTGATGCGCTCTATCCCTACTGACATCTAGCATCTAACATCTAACATCTAACATCTGGAGGAAACACGTGATTGTCGGCTTGCCGAAAGAAATTAAGGACAACGAATACCGAGTTGGTTTGACGCCAGCGGGCGTGCGCGCCCTAAGCGACGGCAATCATCAGGTCATCGTCGAACGCAGCGCCGGTCAAGGCTCGGGATTTGACGACGCCCTTTACCAGCGCGCCGGCGCACAAATTCTTGATTCAGCCGACGATGTTTGGGCCCAGGCCGATATGATCGTCAAGGTCAAGGAACCGATCGAGCCCGAATACCCGCGTATGCGCGAAGGCCAGTTGCTGTTTACTTACCTGCACCTTGCTCCGGATCGAAAACTGACTGAACAACTCATCGAGCGCAAAGTCACCGGCATCGCTTACGAGACAATCACGGATCGGCGCGGCGGGTTGCCGTTGCTGACGCCCATGTCTGAAGTTGCCGGTCGCATGGCAATTCAAGTGGGTGCGCATTATCTGGAAAAGATGGCCGGCGGCCGCGGCATCTTGCTGGGCGGCGTTCCCGGCGTGCCGGCTGCTCGAGTCGTAATCATAGGCGGCGGCGTCGTCGGAACAAACGCGGCGAAGATTGCGGTCGGCATGGGCGCTCACGTGACCATGATCGATAACAATCTCGACCGGCTGCGCGAGTTGGACGATATTTTTCTGTCAAAAATTTCCACGCTCGCTTCCAGCGCTTACATGATTCACGACGCTATCTCAAACGCTGATTTGATCGTTGGCGCGGTGCTGGTACCGGGTGCATCCGCGCCGCGACTGGTTACCAGAAACATGCTTAAGGACGTGCCAAACGGCGCCGTTATAGTTGATGTGGCGGTGGACCAGGGCGGCTGCATTGAGACAACGCATCCGACTACGCACTCGAATCCCACCTATTACGTTGAAGGCGTGCTGCACTACTGCGTGGCCAACATGCCCGGCGCTGTGCCGCGCACCTCAACGTTTGCGCTGACCAATGCGACGCTGCCCTACGCTGTGAAACTGGCGAATCTTGGTTTCCTCGACGCCATTCGCAGCGACGCCGGATTAAAGGCGGGTGTGAACACTTATGCAGGTCATTGCACTTACGAAGCAGTGGCGCAGGCGCAGCAGATACCCTATACCGGCCTGGACGCGCTAATCGAAGTTACCAGCGCCACCACTGCTTGATAGAAGATTTCTGCGTGGCACAGACTTTAATCTGTGGCTCCGTTACCGGCACAGACTGAAGTCTATGCTACTAGAGGCGACCCAAAAGTTGGGTCGCCTCTTTTTATTTCCGTCGCTGACTTACGGCAAATTAATGTCATTGGGAAGGCGGGTTAGCTAGCCCGTTGGCGCGCCAACAACGTCTCGATACAGTTAACGAGATCTTCACCGGCTACAGGTTTCGACAGAAACGCGTCTACCTGTTCCCCGTCGTTTGGCTCTTTTTGTTCCAGGGCGCTCAACAAAATTACCGGCAGGTGCGCCAGCGTCTGGCTGTTGCGAATGAAGCGGCAAAGCTCGTGGCCGCTGAGGTTCGGCATCATCGCGTCGGTAACCACGACATCAACCGGTGACGAGAGCGCGATCTTCATGGCTTCCAGACCATCAGCAGCCGGCAGGACGGTGTATCCCGAGCGCTCAAGTATGACTTGTAGAAAACGACGCAAGGCGCGGTCATCTTCAGCAAGCAATACGCGCGCGCCAGGCATTCGCACTTGTCGCGGGACGATACTTGATTCTGTTACTGAAGTCTTTTTCTGGGCCATCGGTCTAACTTGGAAACTTTGCGGGGAGGTAAGGATTTACGAACGCGTCACCCCATGCGTTCAGCCAAAATTCAGAATAAGACCGGCGCAGACG
>JBDTTW010000244.1:0-7047 GCA_039930405.1 bacterium | reverse complement strand
CAGAGTTTTGCCAAACGACTCTTCTACCTCGGCGGCGAGTTTGACGACGCGGCGCTGTACGGAAAGTTAAAGAGCAAGGTTGACGAGATCGATGCGGAATGCAGTACGCGCGGCAACCGTTTGTTTTATCTCGCAACTGCGCCTGATTTCTTTGGCGTGATCGCCGGGCAACTTGGCCAGGCCGAATTGGCGGCACCCAAAGAGGGAAGCTGGACGCGCATCATTGTCGAAAAACCATTTGGCCACGATCTCGAAAGCGCGCGCGCGTTGAACCAGGAGCTGGCGGAAGTTTTTGAAGAGAAGCAGATCTATCGCATCGATCATTATCTCGGTAAAGAGACGGTGCAGAACCTGCTGGTCTTTCGTTTCGCGAACAGCATCTTTGAACCACTCTGGAACCGCCAGTACATCGATCACATTCAGATCACCAACGCCGAGGCGATCGGCGTCGAGGGCCGCGGCGCCTATTATGAAAAGGCCGGCGCGCTGCGCGACATGATTCAGAACCACGTGTTTCAGGTGACGTCATTAATTGCGATGGAGCCGCCGGCTTCGTTATCGGCGAACGGCGTGCGCGATGAAAAGATCAAGGCGATGCAGTCGGTGCGCCCATTGCCCGCCGAGCAATTAGAAAAATTTACGGTGCGTGGCCAATATGGACCAGGCACGGTGTTGGGCGACACGGTGCCTGGTTATCGCCAGGAGCCGGGCGTCGCTCCCAACTCTTCCACGGAAACTTTTACCGCCCTGAAACTTCATTTCGACAACTGGCGTTGGGCCGGAGTGCCTTTTTATCTGCGTTCGGGCAAGCGCCTGCAGAAACACATTACCGAGATATCAATTCAGTTTAAGGATGTGCCGCATCGTTTGTTCACCGACGCCGATGCGCCGCTGCAGCCGAACGTTCTGGTCATTCGCATTCAACCAAACGAAGGCATCACGTTGCGGTTTGGCGCGAAGCTGCCGGGCCAGGCAATGCGCATTCGTTCGGTGAACATGGACTTTCGCTACGGCTCATCGTTTGGAGTGAAGCCACCGGAAGCTTACGAGCGTTTGTTGCTCGATTGCATGTTGGGCGATTCGACGCTCTACGCGCGCCGCGACATGGTCGAGCGCGGCTGGGAAATTGTTTCGCCGATCATCGCCGCCTGGCAAAAGCCGGCGACGGACTTTCCCAACTACGAAGCGGGTTCATGGGGACCGCAGGCAGCGTCTGAATTGATAGAACGTGATGGGAGAAAGTGGAGACGACTGTGAAAACAGAAGTCAGAATACAGAATTCAGAAGTCAGAAATACAACCGGCGGATTCAACTCCTGACTCCTGAATTCTGACTGCTGGTTTTTATTATGCAGCAAATCGCCTTAGGAAAAACTTTGGACGTTGAGATCGTCGAGCAGGAACTCGACGCGCTGTGGCAGGACAGCACTACCGCCGCGCGGCCGGAGTTCGCCGGCGTTGATGAACGTCCGGATGATGAGGCAGCGGTGCTGCGCGCGCGCGCCGCAAACTTGTTGGTCTATGTCAGCGATGACAAGTCGCTCGAGGAAGTTCATCAACTGTTGCAGGAATTAACTACGGTGCATCCCAGCCGGGTGCTGACGATGTTCGGTGAGCATGACGCGCCCGATAACGACATTGAAATGTTCGTGTCAGCTCTCAGCCAGAAAGAAAAGCTCGGCGGCCAGAAACGTTTGTGCTGTGAAGAGGTCACGTTGAAAGCGCAGGGAAGTTTTGTCGCCGAACTTCCGAGCGCGGCGCTGCCCCTGCTCGTTTCCGACCTGCCGACATTTCTTTGGTGGCGCGGCGAGGTTGATAGCAGCCAAAAAGTTTTCCGGAGTTTATTGCATGCTTCTGATCGTTTGATTGTCGATTCGGTTGAGTTTGCGAAGCCGCTGGGCGAGTTGCTGGCAATGAACACGATTTTCCAAAAGGACTATGAGACTGAGGTTGGCATTAGCGACTTGAACTGGGCCAGGCTCACGTCGTGGCGCGGTTTGCTGGCCGACTTTTACGATGTGCCGGAATATCGCGCGGCACTCGAAGAAATCGACAACGTTTGTATTAGTTATGTGGCGCCGCAAGCGGACGAGACGGCAATCGCGCCGCAAGCGTTATTGCTGGCTGGTTGGCTGGCCAGTCGTCTGCAATGGGCGATAAAGGACAAGCCCGATACTCAGGAAAGTGAACGAATGCTGCTTGAATTTAGCAATCAACGCAGCGGAATAGTTAAGGTCGAACTTCGTCGCGTAAAAGCTGTGGGAATAAACCTTGGACGCCTGGCGCGCGTTGAATTGCAATCGCAGGCGGATGGCTCAGCTTTCAAAGTGGAACGCAGTGCGGACCTGCAGCGTGTGTTGACTGAAGCCCAGCTCGGCACAAGCGTGAACCGCGGCCGCGTCTTGCCGGTGCGCAATCGCAGCACGGCGCAACTGCTCAGCCGCGAGATGGAAATACTCTGCAACGATCAGATTTATGAGGAAGCCATCGGCATGGCAGCAAAGATGATTGATCGTTCGACTTTAGAGTCCAAGTAGTGACCATTATCGCTCGGACCACATGCCAGAGTTCATCTTAGAAATGAAACCTGCTCTTAACGAAGGCTTCTTGACAAACAAAGGCTGCGGGCTTAAGTTCGCGGCACGCAAGGATCCCAACCGTTAGCAGAAGTCCTGCTTTCACAAAGGCCTCACTTCTGTTAACCCTCAAATCCCCTCGAGGATCACGGAGGTTTTTCAAATGCACAATCGAATAAAGTTGTCGCTGGTTGTATTGATATTTCTAACCGGGATAGTTGGGCTACGACAGTCTTACAAGGTCACGGCCCAACGAAACCCCCCGGCATCCAAGCTTGGTCAGGGCGAGATCGGCCCGCAACGCTTCCAAGACAGCCTCGACACCCAAGACAGAATCATTGAAAAGAGGTCGAATTCGGCTTTTCCAAATGAGCCGGTCGAAATAATTGTGGTCCGGACAAAGAAAATCAACAGGCGATTTGGCGAGAAATTCAAGGATGATGATGAGTGGGTTCAGGGTCTGTCGGTTACCGTAAAGAACATATCGAGCAAGAATGCCACTTATATCAATGTACACGTCTCTTTCGAGAGGCCAGAAGAGAGTGAAGCTGCCGCGGAGCCAACCCTGGTCCACTCACTGGTATTCGGAACCAAGAGTCCGCCGACAGGTAAGCCTTTGCAGGTGTTGGCCCCGAGCACTACGATTGACATAAGTTTGCCCGATCATACTTATGCAGCGCTCAAAGGCGCACTAAAGAAGGTCGGATATCCAGCGAGCATAGAGCACGTGGAACTTTACCTCACCGAAGTGTTGTTCGAAGACGGGACCATGTGGGCGGATGGCTATTTGTTTCGCCGCGACCCGGCTAATCAGGACAACTGGATTCCGGTTGAGAAGGAAAGGGACATTCCACCAGGGCAGCGCCAATACAGGTAACGGAAATCCTTTGCGAAAATTTCCTTTGTCAGCGGCAGGGCTAGAAGGATGAGGATTTTAAGCCCGTTGCAATCGAACTGCGGTCAGCGTGGCGCTTCATTTCTGCAAACTTGTGCCGGAAGCGCTACGGATTGCATGAAAGAGGTTACTCCGGTTTTTTCGGCGCCTCCTCAGTTCTCCACTCACAGGCCTAAGGTGACATTTGGATTCTGCATGCTCTGTACCCATCCCATTCCCAGTTCGATCGATTGTTACGCACAAGGCTTGGCTTCAACCACGGGGTTTAAGGAAAGTTACTAGACTTGGAAATCTTGCCGCCGCAGTATCGACACGCTTAAGATCATTTAGCGGGAGTCGCGGTCCCACTAATCTCTCGGCTGATCGTGAGATATTATGAAAACAAAGCCGTATCAACCGTTTGCAAGAATTACTCCTCAACGAATCCCGCCCAGCAAACTAACCGACTAACAAACTAATAAGGAGTCTCACAATGAAAATCTCACGCTTCGTTCTGTTCGGCACTCTGATAGCAGTCGTCGGATTGCTGTTCTACTCTATGGGAGTTGCAAGCAAATCGTCGGCTCAAAATTCTGAAAAGTCGTTGGACATTGAAAGAAATAACAACGAACCCTTGGAGTTAATGGACGTAAGGATCAACGAACATTCTGTCAAGGACCGCATCAAGATAAAAGTCAGACGAGCCGACGGTGGGCTGGATAATGTGACCTTCCAAGAGACGGACGAGTGGCCCAAGCGCATGCGCTTAAGGTTGCGGAACATCTCGGACAAAACCATCGTCGGGTTTCAGGGATACTTGTACCTTAAACCTTCTGGGTCCCCGGTGTTGTTTAGTGTGACGCTTAAAGCTTCTATGCCTTTAGAGCGGACTATCCTAAACCCGCGCGAGGAAGTTGAAGCGATCGTGGACGAAGGTTCTTGGGATCGAACTGTCATTAGAATGAAGGAGAGGGGATTGGATGCGAATTTGGCGACCGTTACTTTTTCGGTGGGAATCGTCGGATTTAGCGACGGTTTGCAATGGAATAAGGGACACATACTCCGCCGCGATCCTAACGATCCGAACAGAGCGAGCCCGATAGAAGAGAAAGAGCCGCCTGAAATTAGTCGGTCGCATCACGTGCGGGACTCTAAATTGAATACGGCGTGGGGGTAACAGGTTGATAGGCTCTGTTGCCCCACAACCATTTCAGGCCAACGCTCAGTGCGTCCTAGATAATGGTAGTTTTGTCGCCGATCACAGTATTAATGACACGTTAGCGAATATTGCTACAAAATTACGAGATGGGGCGCTGGACCGGGAACATCATCGAGTGTGCCGGCTATAGGTGACTGTCGACAGTTGCCTGGTGTCGAGCAAGGAGGGATTACTTGCACAACACAAACTACGCATTACGTACTCCAATATGACTCTTCATGCGCGACGCCAACTCCGACCCCTACGCCCACCACATGTCACCAATCCTTCACCTCATGCAACCTCGACCCAGACTGTTGCCCAGGCAACCACTGTAATTGGAGCTACGGCGACCAATGTTATCCAGACTATACGAATTGCTCCGATCAGCACGCTCAGGATGCCTGCATTGAAAACGGAGGTTATATGAACGCGGCGTGCCAGTGTGTGGTACCAAGTTCGGCGGTTCGACACCGCAACCTGCGCCGCCTGCTGGCAAAAGCAAGAATGGTTTTCTCGCTTTGGCTGAGTATGACAAAGCTGCGAATGGTGGCAACGGTGATGGGCTAATCAGTAGTAGCGATGCGATATTTGCTTCGCTGCGCCTCTGGCAAGACACCAATCACAACGGCATTTCAGAAGCATCGGAATTGCACAGCCTGCCACAACTTAGTATCGATTCGATTTCGCTTGACTACAAAACATCAAAGCGAACCGATCAGTTTGGCAATCAATTTCGCTACCGCGCTAAGGTTGACGATGCGCAGCATTCGCATGCTGGTCGCTGGGCATGGGACGTGTTTTTGATCAAGGGGAACTAAAAGCCGGGAACCGGGAACCGTAAACGGTGAACAGGGGAACGGCTCCGCGTTTTCGGTCTCCTGTTCACCGTTCACGGTTCACGGTTTACGGGCTTCTTGTTTGGTGGCACGGCGCGCGGGATGTCGCCATCGTCGATGGTTTGCGCGCTTTGCAGTTTTGGTGGGCCACCGAGCAGGCCCGGCGGCAGTTTTGGAGTCGGTATCTTGACGGTAGCAACTGATTCAGTGCGGCGCAGAATCGCGCCGCCGCGTCCCGCCACCCAAATGTTATTGCCGCCGCGATAAGCAACAGAATAAAGCGGCACGCTGGTAATGCTCGGTTGAATTTCCCAGTTTGCGCCCGCATCTTTGCTGTAAATGATCCGGCCCTGGTCGCCAGTTACAATCACCTCATCGCGCCCGGCCACTGCAACTGAAAAAAGATTTCCGTTCAACCCACTTTCGAGATCCTTCCAGGTGGCGCCGCCATCGTCAGTGCGCAAAATGATGCCGCGCGCCCCGACCGCGTAACCGCGTTTTGCGTCGGCGAAGGCGAGCGCGTACAGCCACTCCTTCAAATTCTTATCGACGCGTTTCCAATTCTCGCCGCCGTCTTCAGTTTGCAGAATGGTGCCGCTTGAGCCGACGGCAATGCCATGTTGCGGATCGGTAAAGCTAACGTCCTCGAGCCAACTAAAAGTATTTGCCTGCTGAACGTGCCACGTTTCGCCCCCATCGTCCGTGTGCAGGATGATGCCGCGAGCTCCGACTATCCAACCGAGTTCTGGAGTCGCGAAGTTAACGCTAAAAAGATCCTCAGTGCCTTCGACCGGAACGCTGGCCCAGGTAACGCCGCCGGTCATCGAGCGCAGGATCGTGCCGTGGTCGCCAACCGCGATGCCAATCTTTTGATTAATAAACTGAATTGAGTTCAAGCGATTGGTTGTGCCCGAAGGCCGCACCGTCCAATTCTTTCCGCCCGAGCTGGTGAACAGAATTTTCCCGCGCGCGCCAACGGCCCAACCGTGCGAGTTGTCCCAAAAAAATAGCTGCGAAACGTCGTCGCGCCCGCCTTCAGTCAGTCGCCGCCAGGAAAAACCACCATCGTCCGTGCGCAACACGAGACCATCATCGCCGGCGGCCCAGCCCAACGTCTCATCAGCGAAATAGACTGTACTGAGTTTGGGATTGGTGCGGACATTCACGGGCAACCAGATCGTGCCACCGTCCGCGGTCGACAGCACGACGCCGCTATCGCCTGCCGCCCAGCCATGCTTTTCGTCCGTAAAGAAGACTGAAAACAGATCCGTGTTGACCAGCGACTGCAAAGCTTGCCAGCTTCCGCCGCCGTCGTCCGTTTGCAAAATCGTTCCCTGGTAACCGACCACGACAGCGCGTTTCGCCGAGATGAAAGAGACGCCGGTCAATACAACATTTGCCAGACCGCTATGCGCTTTCCAGTCCGCGCCGCCATCTTTGGTAACGAGCAAAGTGCCACGCGAGCCGACTGCGATGCCGTTCTTCGCGTCAAAAAACGCAACCCCGAACAGATGCGCGTTGGTTTTTGTTTTCTGCGCTTTCCAGGTTAGCCCACCGTCAG
>JBDTTW010000243.1:0-3161 GCA_039930405.1 bacterium | reverse complement strand
GACGATTTTCACGGCATGGTTGCGGCGCAGGCGATCGTCACCGCGCGCGGCGGCATGACCAGCCACGCGGCCGTGGTTGCGCGCGGTATGGGCAAGCCGTGCGTGAGCGGCGCGAACTCACTCGACATTGATTACAGCCAACAACAGTTTTCTGTTAGCGGCACCGTGATCACCAAGGGCGAATGGATCACGGTCGATGGCTCAACCGGCCGCGTATTCCTGGGCCAGGTGCCGACCGTGCAGCCAACGCTCGGTCCTGAGTTTCACGAGTTGATGACTTGGGCCGACAAGTTTCGCCGTTTGCGCGTGCGCGCCAATGCAGACACGCCGCGCGATGCAAAAGTCGCGCGCCAGTTTGGCGCCGAAGGCATCGGGCTCTGTCGCACCGAGCACATGTTCTTTGGCGACCAGCGACTTGCGGCAATGCGCGAAATGATTTTGGCGGAAGGCGTCGGCGCGCGCGAGAAGGCGCTCGAGAAATTATTACCACTGCAGCGTGGCGATTTTGTCGGCATCTTTCGCGAGATGGTTGGCTTGCCGGTGACCATTCGTTTGCTCGATCCGCCGCTGCATGAGTTTCTTCCTAATGCTGAAGAGCTGCTGAGCGAACTCAGCGAGTTGAAGATGGCCGTGCGTTTGGCCACGACGCTCGGCGACATGGACAACTTGCTTGACGAGATTGACGAGAAGCGCCGGCTGCTGAAACAGGTCAACCGCATTCGCGAAGCTAACCCGATGTTGGGATTTCGCGGTTGTCGCCTCGGTTTGGTGTTTCCCGAAGTGACTCGCATGCAGTGTCGCGCGATTTTCGAGGCGGCCTGTTTGGCGCAGGGCGAGAAGAAGAAGACCGAATTGGAAATTATGGTGCCGCTGGTTTCGCTAAGCGAAGAATTGCACCAGCAACGCGAAGTGATCGACGAAGTGGCGCGCCAGGTGATGGGCGAGTATGGAATGACGATTGAATATCGCGTCGGCACCATGATTGAACTGCCGCGCGCCGCCTTGATGGCCCATCATATTGCGCAGCACGCCGACTTCTTTTCGTTTGGCACGAACGATCTGACGCAGACGACTTTTGGGTTGAGCCGCGATGACTCGGCCCGCTTCCTGCCGAACTACGTCGAGCGCAAGATTTTGCCCGAGGATCCGTTTCAAGTTTTGGATCGCGACGGCGTGGGCCAACTGGTCCGTTTGGGAACTGAGCGCGGGCGCAGTGTTAAGCCGGATCTGAAGGTGGGAATTTGCGGCGAGCATGGCGGCGATCCGAGCTCTATCGCATTTTGTAATGAGATTGGTCTCGATTATGTAAGCTGCTCGCCGTTCCGCGTTCCAGTTGCGCGGCTGGCCGCTGCCCAGGCATCGCTGGCGGCAAAGGCGAAAGAAGCGACAAAGTAAAGCAAACTGTTAGTTTGCGTTCGCTCCAGACGAGCGAGAGGTTTATAGCAAAGCACACGCCAACCCCAGAATCTTCGCTCCGCCAGGAGCGAAACCCGGCAGCGACCTTACAGTGGCGGCAAAACGGTTGCGCTGCTACGGAGCTGCTGAACAAGGGGAGAGACTGCTGGTCTATAAACATCTCGCCCCCCTGGGGCGAAGCAAGAAAACAAATGTTTCACCAAAGAAGGAGTCATCATGAGAAAGTACACTTTTCTTTTCGCTCTATTACTCGTCACCGCAATTGCAGCTAAGCCACTCAGTTTGCCGGTTGAGGTACCGGCCGCCGGCACTGTCGCACCAACTTTCAAACTCGTAACCAACGAAGGCAAAACTGCCGACTTAGCCAAGTTTCACGGCAAGTGGGTGGTGCTCTATTTCTACCCGAAAGATTTCACCAGCGGTTGCACGCTCGAAGCGCACAACTTCCAACGCGACCTCGCGAAATATAAGGCGATGGGTGCGGTGATTCTCGGCGTGAGTGTTGATACTGCCGAATCGCACAAGAGTTTCTGCGCTAAGGAAGGCTTGAACTTCAAACTGCTTGCCGACACCGACGCGAGTGTTTCCGAGAAGTACGGATCAACTATGGAGTACAACGGCATGAAGTTGTCGGCACGCAACACCTTCATCATCGATCCGCACGGAAAGATTGCCAAAGTATTCGTTAAGGTCAGTCCCGCCGGCCACAGCGATGAGGTGTTGGCGGCCTTGGCCGCGCTGAAGAAGTCGTAAGGCTTAGTTGAAAGAGTCGCGGACTTTTTTGCTGCGCAAATAGATTAGTAATGCCAGGGCAATCGGTACTCCGACGATAGCCCGGGGTTCCGTGCCCATTACAGTATTAGCGATGTCGCCAATGAGATTGATTGCGATCAAGGCGACCGCGAGCTTCTGTCCCCATGCTGCGCGACGCCAGAGCCCAATCGCCGTAAGGCCGCAGGAAATCGAGACAACGAACAACAGAATTACCGCCCATGCACCGAGATCGGAAAGGCCTTTATGGCCGCGAGGATTAACCCGCCACATTGGTTCAATGAAACTGTTCGGGAAAAGCAGCGATACGCTTGCTGTAGAGCTGATTAGCGCGCCTGCAAAAAAGAAAATGCTAAGGGCGCTAATGCCGGGCGGACGTTGCTGAAATTCTGACATTTGAAGTAACAACACTCACCGAAGCGTTTAGATTTCTGCGACCCAGGCGCGCAGGCGTCCGCGAATGTCATCGCGCGCCTCGCGAAAAGCCTGAAGTTGCGCTTCATCATCGCCGTACGCCGCTACCGGATCCGGAATGCTCCAGTGAATGCGTTTTGTTTTCGCGGGGAAGACCGGACAGACTTCATTCGCGTGATCGCAAACGGTGATGACGTAATCGATGTCCTGATCCGCAAACTCTTCGACCGACTTTGATCGTTGCGCCGAAATATCGATGCCCACTTCGCTCATCGCCTCAAGCGCCAGTGGGCGCACGTAACTGGGATAAATTCCGGCGCTGGAAACTTCAAACCGATCGCCCGCATCGTGTCGAAGCAGGCCTTCCGCCATCTGGCTGCGTGCGGCATTGCCGGTGCAAATGATCAAGACGCGTGGTTTACTCATCTAATTAATCTCCCTGCTCGAGCAATAATTATGGGTTTTCTCTGCGCGTCCTTTGTGTTCTCTGTGACTCCGTGGTAAATCCCGCTCAATGCGGAACCGCGAGCGGTAGCGACCGGATACTACGGTCTACCTTG
>JBDTTW010000242.1:0-5413 GCA_039930405.1 bacterium | reverse complement strand
TAAGACAACAGGATGAGAATCACATCCAGCAGCACTTCAAAAATGCGCCGCTTGTAGGAAAGATCGACCAGAAACGCGTAGGGCGAATTATTGCGCAGTGCCAACGCTTCTTCGCTTTCGTCGTAAACCTTAACGCCCGCCAGATAAACGCCGATCAAAGTCAGCAACACCGTAAAACCGGCAATTGCGGCCAGACTTACATCCAGCTTGACCTGTTGGACCAGCAATGCGAGCACTCCAGATAGTGCCGCAAATCCGTAAAGCATCCAGACCGCGTGGCGTTCAGACATGCCGAGCGCGACCAGCCGGTGCGACGTATGGTCGCGGCCGCCGCGTGAAGCAGCACGTCCGGAAAATTTACGCAGGATGGTCACGAACGTCGTGTCAAATATTGGAATGAAGAGCACGAGAATGGGAACCGCCAGCACGGGCAACAAACTGCGCGATCGTCCGCCGGAAACATTTACCAGCGCCGCACTCGCCAGAAAGAAGCCGATAAACATCGAGCCTGAGTCGCCCATGAAAATCGATGCCGGATTGGAGTTGTAAACAAGAAAACCCAGCAGCGCGCCGGCGAAAGTCATCAGCATCAGCGCTTCGGTAAGATGACCTGTGCTGAGAAAACTAAGAGCGAGAAATCCTGACGCGATCACGGCGATGCCTGTCGCCAGCCCATCCATGTTGTCCAGGAGATTTACGGCATTGGTCACACCAATCAACCAGAAGATCGTGATCGCGACGTTCAGTGCCGAGTAACCGGTCCAGGGCAAACTCAACCCGTAATAGATCACAAAGGCCGAGCCCATCACTTGTCCAATTAGTTTTTGGTAAGGCTTGGTGTGCAGAAAGTCATCAACCAGCCCGACCAGAAAAAGGAAAGTGCTGGCGGCGATGATCACAAGTCCGTAAGGCGTGCGAGGAATAAAAGCGAAGTAACTGATTACCACCGCTAACCAGATCGCCACGCCGCCGAGCATGGCCGTGGGCTTCTTATGCCAGCGGTCAGTCTTCGGCTTAGCGACCATGCCGATGCGCCGCGCCAACAGCCGCACCAGGGGAGTCAGCGCGAGGGCCAGAAGGGCGGCAGCAGCCACGGCCAGAAAATTCAGCGAGCTAAAGGGCATACTCCGAACGCCAGAACTGCAAGTGGTTTCAGCCTAAGAAGTGTAAGAGGAAAGCTAATCGATAGCAGACGTCAAATCAAGTCAGGAATGGACTAAGTACCACTAATCATCCAGCGACGAAGGCCGGCCGCTGTGATAATCGATGACGCTTTGCAGGATGCCTTCGAGCTTCATTTTTGGCTCGAACCCGACCAGCTTTTTGATTTTTGAAGTGTCGGGAACGCGGCGCGGCATGTCTTCGAATCCTTCTTCGTAAGCCTCGTCGTAAGGCACGAAGACAATCTCGGAATCAGAATTGGTCAATTCCTTGATTTTCTCCGCCAGTTTGGCGATGGATATTTCTTCGCTTGAGCCGATGTTGTAAACCTGGCCCACGCTGTCGCTGGTATCCAGCAATTTAATCAATGCGCCTACCACGTCGCCGACATATCCGAAGCAACGCGTTTGCTTGCCGTTGCCATACACGGTTATGGGTCTGCCGGCGAGCGCCTGCCGGACAAAAGTCGGAATGACCATGCCATAGCGGCCGGTTTGCCGCGGGCCGACTGTGTTGAAAAGCCGGACGATGGTGGTTGGGAGTTTTTTCTCGCGCCAATAAGCCAGCGCCAGAAACTCGTCAATCGCTTTTGAGCAGGCATAGCTCCAACGCCCTTTGGTGGTTGCGCCCATTACGAGATTTCCGTCTTCCTTAAACGGCACATCAGTGCTCAAGCCGTACACTTCCGAAGTTGAAGCAACCAAAACTCGCTTTTGTTTCTTGTTCGCCAGCGCCAAAACCACTTCGGTACCGCGCACGTTCGTTTCGATGGTGCGCACCGGGCTCTCAACAATCAGCTTTACGCCCACTGCGGCTGCCAGATGGACCACCACGTCACACTGATCGACCAGCTCAGCGGTGACCGGCTGGTTGTGCACCGAATCGATGGTGTATTGAAAGCGTGGATTGTTCTTGAGGTGTCGAATGTTCTCGATTGTGCCCGTAGACAAGTCGTCGATGATCAGCACTTCGTCGCCGCGCTGCAGATAGGCATCCGCGAGATGGGAACCAATAAAGCCGGCGCCGCCGGTTATAAGTACACGCAAATTTAGACTCCTTTAGGCTTACAACAAATCAGCATACAAACTCTTGATATCTGACAATAGTCGCTCTTTTGCATAGTGGGCCAAAACGAATTGTAAACCACGCTCACCGATTTCGCGACGCAGCGACTCGTTGCCTGCCAAATGGGCCAGACCGGCAGCAAACCCTTGAGCATCGCCGGGACGGATGCGAACGCCCCGTTCACAGACGACAAATGCGTCAGCTTCCTCGTCAGAAAGCGGTTGTCCCAACAGCTCGAGCACGCCGCCGACGGCGGTGGAAATCACCGGACGCGCATTGGCCATTGCCTCGATTAGCGTAAGCGGAGTGCCTTCGTTGCGCGAGGTAAGCGCGAGGATATCCAGCGCTGGATAAAAGTTTTCCGGATCGCGACGGCTGCCAACAAAAGTGACATCGTTACTCAACCCCTTAGTTTGGGCCTGTTGCTCAAGCTGCTGTCGCAGTTGTCCGTCACCGATAACTATAAACCGCACGCGCGCCGCCACTGGTGCACTTGCAAACTGTTCCTTGAAGAGCGCCGCAGCTTGCAGAAAGAGTTCGTGGTTCTTGATTTCAGTTAAGCGCCCGACGATGCCCACCAGGATGTCGTTTGCATCGGCGTCAAGCTCTTTACGAAAAGTTTCGCGGCGTTCCTGCCATCGAGCATAGACGCCTAAGTCCAATCCCAGCGGTATCACTGCAAACTGACGCGCGCGACCGACCGCAAACTCTTGGTTAATTTCCTCGAGCTGTTGTTCGCTTATGACCACAATGCGATCCGTCGCGAGTCGCGCCAGGATCTTTTCTATGGTCAGGAACACGCGAGTCTTTACTGGTCCATAATAGCTGTGAAAAATGTGGCCGTGATAAGTGTGCACAAAACGGCAAGGACGCGGGCGTCCCAACAATGTGCCTGGGGTTAGCCAGCGATAAAGTATTCCTGCCAACCGCGCGACGGTGCCGGCCTTGGCGGTGTGTGTGTGGACGATGTCAGGTTGCTCGCGGCGAAAGAGGCGGTAGAGCTTCCAAACCGTGACCGCATCTTTCGGCGAAATCTCGCGGCTCATCTGAGGTACGAAAAGAGGGGCGACACCCGACTCGGTCGCGAAATAGCCCATGTCTTCTTCGCCCGGGGGAACGGTGCCGGCGACCAGGAGTGAATTAAATTGCGGGGCGGATAAACCCTGGGTGAGCCAAACGACGTGTTTCGCAGGCCCGCCAACATTGAGGCGGGCGATGACGCGAACGATCTTTGTTGCTTTTGCGATTTTCGATCTCTGATTTTTGATCTGCTTACGATCGTTCATCTAAGATCTCAGTCACGGGCGGTGGGTTCGGACGTTGAAATCAGACGTTGACGCTAATCTCGTTGGTACGCAGCGGCTCCAATTTGTTGGCGCCGGTTTCCGCTACCATGTTCGACGCTCGCAACAAGCTTTCAAATGTGCCGGCATCGGTCCACCAGCCATCGAGTTCTTCCCAGGTCATCTCTTCTCGTTGGATGTAGGCGTTATTTACGTCGGTAATTTCCAGTTCGCCGCGTCCGGAAGGCTTAAGCGTGCGGATGATGTCGTAGACCTCGCCGTCATACATGTAGATTCCGATAACTGCGTAATCCGACTTGGGCGTCTTCGGTTTCTCTTCGATACGCAGCACGTTCTGACCACTTAGTTCGGGAACACCGAAACGCTCAGGGTCAGGAACTCGCTTCAAAATTATCTTCGCCCCTTTGCCCTGCTCTTTGTAAGCGCGCACGGCGGCGGCGATGTTGCCCTCAATAATGTTGTCGCCAAGCACCACGCAAACCGGTTGTTTGGCGGCGAAGTGTTCCACCAGCGATAACGCCTCGGCGATGCCACCCTCGCCTTCCTGATAAGTGTAATTAATATGCTTCAGGCCAAAGGCTTTTCCGTTTCCCAACAGCTTAAGGAAATCACCCGCGGAGTTGCCGCCGGTCACGATCATGATGTCAGTTATGCCGGCGTTAACCAGCGTTTGAATCGGATAATAAATCATCGGCCGATCATAAACGGGAAGCAAGTGCTTGTTGGTTACCGAGGTCAAGGGTCGCAAACGCGTTCCCAACCCCCCTGCTAAAACTATGCCTTTCAATCTACACCTCCGTGATGGTCCACAGTCAGTTGTCAGTGGCAAAAATAACTCGGCCAATCATCACAAACCACTGACAACTAACAACTGACCAATAACCGCCTAATCAATAAATCTTTGGAACCATAGTTCCAGCATTAACAAAGTCCAAAGCTGATGAGAGTAATCCCGCTCGCTGCGAATGTGTAGTTCGACCAATCGCTTAACTGCCTCCGGCTTGAAGAGGCCGCGCTTCAAAGCCGCCTCTGACAGAATGGTTTCGCGCAGGAACGACTGCAGCTTGCCGCGAAACCAATGGCCAATCGGAACGCCAAATCCCATCTTGCGACGGGTCAGGTTTTCCGCGGGCAACAATTGCTTCAGCACTTTCTTCAACAAATACTTGGTGGTCAGTCCACGCAACTTGTATTTTTCCGGCAAGCTCGCCGCAAACTCAATCACGTGATGATCGAGGAATGGAGAGCGCGCTTCCAACGAATTTGCCATAGTTGCAATGTCCACTTTGACCAGCAAATCGTTGGGCAGGTACGTCATGATGTCGGCGAGTAGCGCCGCATCGACGACGCCTGAGCCGTTAGCGCGAGCAAACCACGGGTCGATAATGCCGGCCGCCGGATGAGTGCGCGTCTGTCGCATAAAATTCTCGGTATACAGATCCGCTTTTGCTTCCGAGTTAAAAACACTAACCCAACGCAGATAACGTTCCGCCTTTGGTAACGAAGCGGCAGCGACGAAGCGCTTCACATCTCTCAAGCGGCTTCGTTTTGCTTCCGAGGAAGGCATTAAGTCAATCGCCTGACGCAGCAACGTGTCCCGGAGCACGCCCGGTATTCGATGATACGTCTCGGCCAGTCGCATTGCGGCATAGCGCTCGTAACCCGCAAACGATTCGTCACCACCATCGCCGTTCAAAGCGACCGTTACATGCTTCCTGGTTTCGCGAGCAACGTAATAGGTGGGCACAGCCGAAGAATCTGCGTAAGGTTCGCCATAGTGCTCGACCAAAATTGGCAGCACCTCAAGCGCGTCAGGTCGAACGATGAATTCGTGGTGGTCCGCGGCCAGGTGTTCCGCAACCCGGCGCGCGTGATGCAACTCG
>JBDTTW010000241.1:0-6489 GCA_039930405.1 bacterium | reverse complement strand
GCGGCTTTGATTACTCGAATCAGTCGTTGTGATTCGCGCGTGCCCCCAATCGGTACCACTAACCGGCCACCGACCTTCAGTTGGGCAACCAAGGGCTCAGGAACATTGGGACCACCGGCCGCCACCAGGATTCCATCATAGGGCGCGTGCGTGGCCCACCCCAGCGTGCCGTCAAAACATTTAACAGTTGCATTATAAATTCCCAGTTGTCGAATGCGAGCCTGGGCCTGGCGTGCAAGGTCCGCGATGCGTTCGATCGAGTAAACCTGTCCGGCAATTTTTGCGAGCACCGCGGTCTGATAGCCTGAGCCCGCGCCAATTTCCAGCACGCGGCTTTCCTGTTTTAACTCAAGCAATTCCGTCATGCGCGCCACGATGTAAGGTTGCGAGATAGTCTGGCTGCCGCTAATCGGCAACGCATGATCGCCGTAAGCGCGCGACTGCAAAGCTTCCGGCACAAACGCGTGCCGCGGAACTGCGCGCATGGCTTCCAGCACTTTCAGATCTTTGATTTGATAATGGTCGCGAAGTCTTTCGGCCATGCGCTCGCGAGGGATGGCGTAGTCCTGACTTCTATGGGAAGGCTGTTGATCGGTAGTTTGCACAAGGCTTTCCGAAATCACTGCCTCGAACTTAGCTTTTCTGAATCAGTTCGGCTTCGTTCAAATAATTCCATGTCTCAATAGCAGTAAGCGCATTATGGTCCGTCATGTCGCTTTTCAAGGGCGTGACCGAAATGTAACCCTGTTCGATGGCATTGTAGTCGGTGCCATCGGCTGCGTTTGTATTGAAGTACTCTTCGCCGATCCAAAAATAAGGTTTGCCGCGCGGATCGATGTGCTCGCTAATGACCGGACGCGCATTCTTGATTCCCTGCCGCGTAACCTTGACGCCCTTAATCCCGCGGGCGGGAAAGTTGATGTTCAGCAAGGTTCCTTCGGGCAGCCCTTCCGTCAAGACTTTTTGCACCGCGGTAACAGCAAACTGAGCGGCTTCGCGAAAATCAAAATTCTCACGCGCAACCAGGCTGAATGCGAGTCCGGGCACGCCGAGAATGGTCGCCTCGAGCGCTCCCGCGACAGTGCCGGAATACGTGGCATCGTCACCGAGGTTGCCGCCATGATTAATTCCGGAAGCGCAAATGTTGGGCATCTCGTCGGCTGAAAGAATTTTGTTCAGCGCCAGCGTAACGCAGTCGGTCGGCGTGCCGTCGACGGTCCAATGCCGTGAATCAAGCTGGCGAATTCGCAACGGTCGGGCAAGCGTGAGACTGTGCGAGGCGCCGCTCATCTCAGATGCCGGCGCAACCACGAAGACATCGCCAATGTGACTAAGAGCCTCTTCAAGTTTGATAAGGCCGTTAGACTGAATGCCGTCGTCGTTCGTGAGTAGAATTCTTGTCATAGCAAACCCACCTGGCCGCTGAGTTCTCCTCGCTCAAAGATCGCCCGCGGCTTTCGCCTGGCACTCTGGATTGAATGAGTTTTTCGATAATGCGCGTGGGTATACGGTTTGGCCAAACTAGTCGCGAGGGGTTGTGCGCATGCGGCCTTTCTTCTTGTTGCGTTTGCGCGCTAATGCTGACTTTAGTTTTGCCTTTTGACCTGGAGGGATAAAGAACGCGTGTTTTTTCGCATCCTTAATGATCTCTTCCGTCATTACTTTGCGTTTAAAACGGCGTAATGCGCTCTCAATCGATTCGCCCTGATTAACAGTAACTATTGCCATTCACTTCTCATCTTTCTGAAAGAATTTCGCCTGCTGTTTTGCAACCCCGCTATTTAACACGTCCAAAACGGTTGCGGTCAAGTGGTGCGGAAGTAAATCGTAAATCGTGAATCGTGAATCGTAAATCGTAAATGGAAATCGCCGTCCGAAAACCTTGTCAGCCGCGCCTTTCCGACTGCTATTCACGATTTACGATTTACCATTTACCGTTTTACGTAGCGAACCCCGCGAACATTGCTATTCGCGGGGTTCCTTTATCTACCCGGAAGCAGAATCTATGCGAGAACTGCCTCGGGGGCTTCAGCCTTCTTGCGGCTCAGGCTTTGAATCTGGACCGGCTTATCGGCTTCCTTAACGTCGAGCTGCTGCTTCAGGACCATCTCCTGGTACAGCTTGCGCATCATCACTGCTTCTTCATGCGCGGTCTTGGGACCTTCCATTTCGGGCTTATTGGGCCGCGTCAGGTCGATCGGATTCAAGACCATGTTGTGCGCCTTATCGGCGAGATCGACTTCCTTGCCGCGAGCAAAGATTTCGTGCCGGCCATTCTCTTCATACCATTTTGCGACGGTCGCATTCTGGTGCATGTTCTCGATGATGTTTCTCCAGCCAATGCCCGTGTTGTAGGCACAGAATGAAATCTCACCTTCCTGCGTTCCGTAAGGAATGATGCACATCTCTGTGCGACGGAAATCGTAGTTGAACAAATCCTGAAACCACATGCCGGCGATGAACAAGAAGTTCCAACGATCCGAACGTCTCTTTTCAATGTCGTCCGTTGAACGATCGCCGCTGACCTTGCCGTAGTCTTTACCGGTCAGGCCAAAAGACTTGTCAAACTTTTTGAAGAGCTCGTACAGCGTGAACTGCGATGGCGATTTGTATGGGTTGTAATGCTTGAGCAGCGCCAGGCCCATCATCAAATTCGACATCCACTTGCCGCGCGCAGCGTCCGTGATCTTCTGCATGTCCTTAACCAGCCCAGGAATATTCAGGAACTCTGGTACCGGTCGCATTTCGCGCGTTTCCTTGTCGACCATCACTGCGGTACCGACACCACAGTTCGGATGGCAACCGCAGGAAACCTGGCCCCATTCGGCTTGTGGCCCATGGACCAAATCCGCGAAGTCAGCAAACGCGCCCATCAGGGACAGCGGAAACCAATCGCGCGTGGGTTCTGTGATTCCGACCTGATCCTTAACGTCGTGCGCCAGGTGCGACAACGTATAGCGCTGTTGCAGACGACGTTGCGGGGTGATTTCTTCGTCGCGACCGGTAAACGAAACCGGCTGGAACGAAAGGAACGCAATCTTCTTGGGATTGTCTAACGCGAACCGAACAATTGAACCAACCTGGTCGTTGTTGATGCCGTTGACGAGCGTCGTAACCAGCACGATCTCAACGCCTGCTTCATGCAGGTTATTGATGGCGCGCATTTTCACATCGAACAGATTGCCGACCTGGCGATGACTATTGGCGTCGTTGCCGATGCCATCAAACTGGAGGTAGACATAGCGCAAACCGGCGGCAGCAGCTTCGCGACAGAACTCTTTGCTCTTGGCAAACTCAATTCCGTTTGTCGCCGCTTGCACGCTGTTGTAACCAACCTTGCGCGAATACTTGATCGATTCGATAAAGTGCGGCGAAATCGAGGGCTCCCCACCGGAAAACTGAACCGACATCTGACGGCGCGGTTTGATCGAAATCGCGTTATCGAGAATTTCCTTGATCTCATCCATGCTCAACTCATGGACAAAGCCAACCTGGTTCGCATCCATGAAGCACGGATCGCACATCATGTTGCAGCGGTTGGTTAGGTCGACTGTTAAGACAGCGCCACGACCATACTTGATGGTGCTGGTGCCATGGTTGTGCAACTTTTCATCATTGTGCGCGTCGATGTCGCGGCCGGGAAACATCTTTTCGATGTGCGTCAAGAATTTGACGTCAATGGCCATCATGTCTTCGAAGTGCCCATGGATCGGACAATCCTTGACCATCCAAACCTCCCCGTCGCGCTCAATAATCTGCGCCTTAATTTCGCCAACCTTCTCATTGATAAGAACGCTGACGTCTTGCTTGCCGCTGAGAATCGACTCTCTGGCTTCGATAACACAGTTAGGGCAGAGCGAATCGGTCGTGCGCGGCCAGCCAAGCGTCGGCTTGCTCTTCTGCCACGATTTCAGCAGGGGCTTGTCGGACCACTTGGGGGTAAATGACGGGTTCGGTTTGTACTTATTCACCGACTGAATAACGTCGTGAAGGCCGCCGGCTGCCATTGTCAGACCCTTTTCGGCGCGCTTGATTAGTCGCATCTTTTCTCCTCGGAACTCTCTACTGATTTGATTAAAATTGCTTGTTTGCGATAAGAGGGAAAGTACACGTCGCCTCGCAAACTCCAAAAACTCATCGCAATGACCATGCCGCCATCAGCTCCCTCTGGTAACTGTTGATATAATGGAACTTATCCAGAAAGCAGACAGAATCTTAAGGCGAACTTTGGCGTCCAATGTGTATCACTGCGACGCGCGTTGGTCCGACGGGCGCACAGCGTAGCATTTTGGCCGCCATCTGCCAAGCGCGAATTATTGATTTTTTACGAAGGGAAAGCCGGCTGGTTCTAAAGCTTGCCGGAAAAGTAACCAATACGCGCAGTTACCTGGTAGGTGGGATTGGAAGTCTCGACGCGAACACGCCGGAACTGGCCGTCCTTTTTGGGATTCAGCGGCGAGTAGTAGAGGGCGTATTGATGTCTCAACTCGTCAGCGACCTCGGCATAGGTCTTTTCTAAATCTCTAAAACTCGCTGGCTTGTAAAGTCTGCCACCGGTGGCCGCCGTCAACTGCTCCAGGTTTTGTTCGCTTGCATCAAGGGCCGCCAGGCCAAGCCGTAAGTCATCAATTCGAAGTTGGTTAAAGCGCCGCACCGAATCGCTGGCCGATAGCAATTGCGAAAGCTCTTCCTGTTTAGCTGAACGCTCGATCTGAGTATTGCTAACGACATAGATCGCAGTTTGAGATTGCAGCGCAGCTCGCAGAGCCGCGTCGAAGTTTGAGCCACGACCGCTGTCAATGCCGTCAGTTAAGACAATGACGGCGTGACGCGCCGTGGGCCGCGCCAATTGATCACGAGCAGCCAACAGCACCGCATCGTGGAAACGCGTGAACATACCCGGCGCTATCCGCTTCAAAGCACGATGCAACTGGACCTGACTGCGAGTCCAATCCTGGAGCAGCGCCACCCGGTCATCAAACTGAATCAAGCTAATGCGATCGTCTGCGTCGAGGTGAGCGGCGAAGCCTTCAGCAGCAACACGAAAGTCATCGAGATTTTTCGCGGCAGAGGAAGAAGCATCGATCATCAATACGACATCGACCGGAACCTGGCGCAAACTCAGATCGCTGAGTGACTGCTCGATACCGTTCTCAAACACGCGAAAGTTTTTCCGAGTAAGGTCACTCACTAGCCGGCCTGAGCGATCCCGCACAGTCACCGGCAGCAGCACTTCGGTCGTGCTAACCGAAATAACGTCGTCAGCATCGATTTCCTGTTCGTCTTTTTGAGGAGTCGGTTTAGCTAGTGGCGGATTCTGAGACTGTGCGGCCGCGAGGGCGGCGGCACTGGCGAGAACCCACAACAGCACCAATACACGCAACCAAACGGATGTTTTCGTCGGCCACATTGCTGTTAGTTGGACCTGGTTTTCGGCTGGGTCAAATCCGAATCGTCACGTATGGCAGTTTTCATGGCGACGATCACGGGTTCTGTCACCCGGTGGCGGCGCAACTCGGCGATCCGCTGATCGGAGAGATCAAAATCCACCGGCGAACCCTCGATGCGTTTGATGATCGTGCCTTCGGAAAAACCGGCATCGACCAACCCGATGATCGATTCATTGGTTAGCGTCGGGGTCTTTTCCAATTTCAGCCCGGCGCCATTTTCGTCGGGCGGCGGCTTGAGGATGCGCACAGTTGCGCTGCCCGTCGTCGTCCGGTCGCCCTGATTTGAGCCCCTCGTTCCCCTTCCCCGCGTCTCGCCACTTGTTCCAGCTCGGTCGCCAAAGATGTCGTCACCGCCGGAATCCCCGGTTGATTTCTTGTTCGGGGCATTGCTATCCCCAAAACTCATATCGTCATCAGCAAAGAAGGCTTCATTCTGCGACAGCATGGCGAGGATGATGTTCTCACTAACGCCGGTGCGCTTAAGTTCAATCAACCGATCAGGATCGAGATCAAAACGATTCGGACGGCTGTGAATGATTGCGATCACAGTCTTATCTTTGAAGCCGGCGCGTACCAACTTGATGACTGCGTTATTGGTCATCGGAGTCGAAGGCGACTGGGCCACGGCCAAGGACGCCGGCGCTAGAAGGAGCGCAATAATCGCAAACTTAAGGAAAGGTTTCATCGCCATTTTTTTGTAACCACAAGCACTGCTAATTCCCGCCGTACGGGGTAAGGGCAGCAGCCGGCACCGCGGCCACAGACTTTGTACGCCGGTAGCGATAACTTATTCGCTTCACATAGTCGCGCGTTTCACGATATGGCGGGACTCGACCGCCAAATTTCATCACGGCGCCTTCGCCCGCGTTATAGCTGGCCAACACCAGGTCGATGCGCCCGTCAAACTGATCCAGCAATTGGCGTAAATACCGCGTGCCGCCTGCAATGTTTTGTGCCGGATCCGATGGGCTCCTAACACCAAGACGCGCGCTGGTCCCAGGCATCAACTGCATCAAGCCGCGCGCGCCCTTTGGTGATA
>JBDTTW010000240.1:0-2597 GCA_039930405.1 bacterium | reverse complement strand
AGTTTCGGGTTCCGAGTTTCGCGTCAACTCGGAACTCGAAACTCGGGACTCGAAACTTACAACTTACTGCCTGACAACCATTCCATCTGCCAGTTGTTCAATGTTGCTGGTGGCGACCAGTTCATCACCGGCAATGCCGTTCTTGATCTGCACCAGATCACCTTCGGTTTGACCAAGTTGGACCACGCGTTCCTGCGCATGGCCGTCCTTAATTACGAAGACCCGGCTAACGCCTGACTCGGTGCGAACTGCGCGTGCCGGCACCAACACGGCCGGCTGTGCGCGCGATTCCAGAATCCGCACCGTCGCAAACTGTCCCGGCTTTAACGCGCCGCTACTGTTTTCAACTTCAGCTTCCACAGTTAGCGTTCGCGAAGCGGGCGTAACATTGGGTGAAACCCGGGCAATGCGGCCGCTGAAATTCTTGTCGGGCCAGGCACTCGTGGTAATCGATACCGACTGGCCCACGCTGATAGCCGGAATTGCTTGCTCAGGAATATCAATGCGCACACGCAACGGGTTGATTTTTACGATCGTGGCCACCTTGGTCGTAAGTGAAACGTACTCGCCCAAGTCCGCGTTGCGCTCGGAGACAAAGCCATCGATAGGTGAATAAACGAGCGCATATGAAAGACTGCGGCGCGCCAGATTTAGTTGACTCTCGGCGCTAGCAACATTGGCGCGCGCGGTCATTACGGCCGCGTAGTTTTGCCGAGCCAGCGACAGCGCGGCTTCATAAACCTGTAACAACTGGTCGCGCTGTGCTTTTTGTTGATCGTATTGAGACCGCGAGACGTCGCCGGATTCAATTAACTTTTCCGAGCGGCGCAAATTCTTTTCGGCCAGTTCAAGCGCGACTTTAGCGTTGTTAACTTCCGGGATTTTGTTCAAATCAAACGACTGGCCGGGACGAACCCCAACCTTCTCTTCCGCCTGCCGCAAGGAGGCCTTCATTTGATCGACCTGCGCCTGTTGCTGTTGCACGCGCAGCTTTGAATCCACGTCGTCAAGCCGCACAATCATCTGCCCACGCTTCACGTAGCTTCCCATATCGACGCCGATGGTCACCACTTTGCCAGCGATCGATGGCATAACATCTGTTTGCTCGTCGCCGGTTAAGCTTCCAGTTGCCTCGAAGAATTGGGGCAGATCGCGGACGATCGCAGTCGCCGTCGTTACGTCGACCGCGGCGGGCGGTGCGGCATTCGCCTGCTCTTGTCTGACATTCGCTTTCGAGCCGCCGCAAGCTGAGGCCAACAGCAGCGCCAACGTCAAGAGCGCCGACAACGACAGCAGAGAAATGGTTTTGCGAGATAACACAGATCTAATTCTTTCTTGAAAATTACGCACCGGAAAATTCGTCATCTTTTAGCTGGGCAGCCTTGCTGCTAATGCCATTAAGCAGAATGTCGGAAAACTGTTTGGCCGCTTCCTGATTAGAAATCTTCAGCAAGCGACGCTGCGGATCCCAAAGATTGTTGTTCAAGGAATGATGAATGATCATGCCGATGAACGCTCGAACAATGATCGCCGGATCCATTGCGATCATCGCGCCGTCGCGCTGGCGCTCAGCGACATAGTCGCCAAGCAACTCGTAAACGCGCCGCACAAACTTTTCAAAAAACATTTGCGCCAACTCGTGACCCTCCAGGGCCGCATGCAACAGCAGGCGTTGAAACTCGGGATCACACTCGTGATGCTCGAGCGCGCCGACTGCCAGACGTTCAAAAACCGCGCGGTCGTCTTTTTCCTGAAGCGCCTCAGCCACGAGGGCCTCAGGATTCATCGAGTCGCCGGAACAGGCTTTGTGATCGAGAATGGCTGAATAGAGTTCCTGCTTGTTGGCGAAGTGGCGAAAGACCATCGCTTCGGAAACTCCGGCCGCCTGCGCAATTTCCTTGGTAGTGGTGCCGACAAACCCCCGCTGAGAGAAGAGGCTGACAGCCACTTTCAGAATTTGCAGCCGCCGATCTTCGGCAGCCATCCGTGAGCCGTATGGCGTCGAGACGCCGGTTTTTGTGGTTATTTGCTTACTCAAGAGTGATTATCTCGCCGACCCCAACGGCAAAGTAAGTACTTACTTACCATCACTCTCCGCCTCTGTCAAGCGTGCTGACCGGAGCAAAAGAGCCATACTTTCTTTCGCTGCGCTTGTATCGTTCCCGACCCGCATCCTTTCCGGACTTGTACTTTTTCACAACAAAAATTTTCACGCGCGTCTTCGTCGTTTTAAGCAAACGGCGGCATTCATTCGCAGTTTGTACGGTTGAAACACCCGGCACGTTGTTTGCTCCGTCTCTGTTGATCACTGATCTTCCCAACGAGGATGCAATAGATAGGCGTTAACATTTTCAGCAAATCAAGAAGGAGCATTGACAACATGTCACAGAACACATCAAGCACAAATTTCCCTGGAACAACTGGAACTACCGGCTCGGGCACGGGTTCAACTGGTAGCACAGGCGCCGGCGCCGCTACCGGTCTGGCCCAGACCGCTCAGGAGTACGGTGAAAAAATTTCGGATGCCGCCAGTCAGGCAAAGGATTACGTCAGCGACAAAGTTTCGATCGTCGGTGACAAACTAAAAGATCTTCAGA
>JBDTTW010000239.1:0-8138 GCA_039930405.1 bacterium | reverse complement strand
CGCGGACTTGTGCCCGATGCCGGGCAAGCGCTTGAGTTCATCGATTAGTTTGGTGACGGGTTCGGCGTACTCTAACATTGTCATTTTCCAATTGCCGATTGCCGATTTGAATTACTCACCACCACCGATGACCGCCCTCGCTCCCAGGTTGAGGAATTGAAAGACGAGGACACCAATTGGCAATCGGCAATTGGAAATCGGCAATGACTTATCCCAGCAATCCACCTAATCCTGGTGGCAACATCCCACCCAGCTTGCCCTTCATGGCTTCATCAACTTTGCGATTGGCTTCGTTGATGGCGGCGAGGATCATGTCCTGCAGCATTTCCACATCGCCTTCCTTGACCGCTTCCGGATCGATCTTAAGCGAAATGATTTCGTGATTGCCTTTCATCTGCACGGTGACGACGCCGCCACCCGCTGAAGCTTCCGCGCGCATCTCTTCCATTTCCTTCGACATCTTCTCCTGCATTACCTGCGCCTGCTTCATCATTTGCTGAATGTTTAAGCCACCGGGAAATTTCATTGCTCGCCCCTCTCTAAAGTAATCGATTGGTTGATTGCTGCTTTGTGGCATCGTAGCTTTCATTAGAATCGAATGCAACGAGCGAGCTTCTTTCTGTGCGTCCGCCGTGCTCTCTGTTGCTCTGTGGTGAGTAACCGTTAAATAATAATGGCCAACCACTGAGACACAGAGAACACAAAGGACGCACAGAGAGCGGACGACCAGGATCATCAAGCAGGCGACAATCAAGCAGGCGAGAGGCTATCGCTCGCAGTTGTGAATCTGCTATAAGCTTGCGGCAAATGGCTGGCCCCGACCCTTCCCCAATCGAGGAAAGAACACTCAAAGCAGAGATCAAAATCTACTACGATCTCCGTCCTGCCAACGGGCCTTCTGCGCCTTTGCTGATCGCGCTACATGGCTATGGCGCGAACAAGAAACAGATGATGCGCGAGGCGCAGCAAATGGCGCCGGATGGATTTGCCGTCGCCTCGCTGCAGGGTTTTCATCAGCATTTGAAAGAGCCGAAAGAACCCGATGGGCCATTGCGTTTCGGCTTTGGCTGGCTTTCAAATTTTTACCCGGAAGACTCGGTCCGCGTTCACCACCAGGCGCTGCTGGATCTAATTCAAACATTGAGTGAGGATGAAACGGTCGATCCAAAACGAGTGTATCTGCTCGGCTTTTCCCAAACTTGCGCATTGAACTATCGCTTTGCCTTCACACATCCTGAAGTTCTGCGCGGCGTTATCGGCATTGGCGGCGGCCTGCCGGGGGACTGGGAGACGACTGAAAGCTACCGACCAACGAACGCCGCGGTGTTTCATCTAGCGGGTGAAAAGGATGAATATTATCCGCCGGCGCGAGTGAGCGACTACGAAGCGCGCTTGAAATTGCGGTCACAGAATGTCCAGTTCAAAAGTTACGACGCAGCCCACGAGATTGTGCCGGCGATGCGTGATGACATCAGAGCCTGGTTGAAGAAAGGATAACGATTGAAATGCGATACCGGAACTTAATAGCGGTGAGTCTGCTGCTGCTGGGCGTGACTTCAGTCTTTGCTGAAACAAAAGCAGAAAAAGACGCCAAGGCGATTCGGGCTGTCCTCGATGCGCAAGTCGCAGCCTGGAACCGCGGCGACATCGAAGGCTTTATGGATGGTTACGAACGTTCGGACAAAACGGTTTTCGTAGGCGGCGATAACGTGACGCGCGGTTGGCAAACCGTGCTGGACCGTTACAAAAGAAACTATGACACGCGCGAAAAAATGGGCACGCTGAGTTTTTCCGATATGGAAATCACGCCCGTGGGAAAAGACGGCGCGTTGGTTTTAATGCGCTGGCATCTGAAGCGCGCTAAAGATGAGCCGCACGGCAGGTCGACACTGATCATGCGACGCACAAAACCAGGTTGGAGGATCGTGCACGATCACTCGTCTGCGGCCTAAGGTTATCTTGCTTAAGTTCAAAATTTCATGGTTGGAGAGGGTGCAAGCAGTGCAGAACCGTGAGCGGTAGCGACCGGATGCTAAACTCAACACCCTTGATTAAGAACGTAAGAAAACCATTAGCAGGTTGTTGCTAACATCCGGTCGCTATCGCTCGCGGTTCTGCATTTAAGCTGGCGCGTACCCGCACATTGTGATAATCAATGGCCCCGCGAAGTGTTTCAAACCACCTAACCCCCCTCAAGGAGGATGTGAAGATGAACTACGGACGTGTTGTTCTCGGCGGTCTGCTCGCCGGTCTAATAATGAACATCGGCGAGTTTTTCTTGAATGGCAGAGTGTTGGGCGCCCAAATGAAGACGTTCCTTACGGAACATGGCTTCAAGGATCCGGGCACCAATTTCATGATCGCCGCAGTCGTATTGACCTTCGTACTTGGCATTGTGGCGGTGTGGCTCTATGCGCTAATCAGACCGCGGCTAGGCCCCGGGCCCAAGACGGCGATCGTCGCTGCGGTAATATTATGGTTCGGGATCTACCTGTACAGTGGAATCATCAACGGTACGCTGCTGGGTATTCCCAGTAGCGCATTGATGATCGCGATTGTCTGGGGCCTGGTGGAATACAGCATCGCGACGATTGCTGGCGCCTGGGCTTACAAAGAAGCGTAACGAGCAAACCAGCTTGTCTCAATCACTCGCGGTCATTAACTGTTCACAACTTGTAACTCTTTCCGGGCCTGCTCGTCCGCGAGTCGGCCCGGAGTTGCGTCAACTTTCGATCATCGCAGACGGCGGACTGCTGGTGCGCGACGGCCACATCGCCAAGGTTGGCACGCGTGCTGAAATCGAGAGATTGATTGATAACGACTGCGAAGTGGTGGATGCGGGCGGTCGTATAGTCTTGCCCGGCTTTGTCGATGCGCACACCCATCCCGTATTTGCAGGAACGCGCGCGAATGAATTTGAAGAACGATCTCAAGGCGCAACCTATCAGGAGATTGCCGCGCGTGGCGGCGGGATTCAATCAACTGTTAACGCGACGCGAGCGGCGACGTTGGATGAATTGATCGCCGTGGGTAGGCGCTATGCAAATTGGTTTTTGCGCAACGGCACGACCACCGTTGAAGCAAAATCCGGCTATGGCCTGACGGTTGAAGATGAACTAAAAATCCTGCGCGCAATCAGGCAACTTAATGATGAGACAGTACTGCGTTATGTGCCGACATTTCTTGGGGCCCATTCCATTCCCACCGAATACAAATCGCGCCGCGAAGAATATGTTTCGTTGATCATCGCTGAGATGTTGCCGCATATTGCGGCAGAGAAACTGGCGGAATACTGCGACGTCTTTTGCGAAGCAAACGTTTTCACGCTAGACGAATCGCGGCGGATTCTTTCCGCTGCGCGCCGTCTGGGGCTGGGGTTAAGGATTCACGCCGATCAGTTGTCGCGGTCCGGTGGGGCCAAGTTGGCGGCTGAATTGTCGACAGTCACAGCCGATCATTTGGAGTACACCGACGCAGAAGGCATCGCGGCGCTGAAATCCGCGAGGGTACAGCCGGTGTTGTTACCCGGGTCGGTTTATGCTCTCGGCTCAAGTCGCTACCCGGCGGCGCGAGCGATGATTGAGGCCGGTCTTGCGATCATCCTGGCTACAGACTTCAATCCCGGCTCATCACCCACCCCGTCTATGCCAATGGTTCTGTCGCTGGCAGCTACGCACATGAAGATGACGCTGGCTGAATCAGTTACCGCAACAACAATCAATGCTGCGTATTCGCTTAATCGTGGCGATCAAATTGGGTCATTGGAAAAAGGGAAGGTCGCCGACTTTGTAATTCACGATTGCGATGACTATCGCGATCTTGCCTATTTCTTTGGCGTCGAACATCCATGGAGAGTTTATGCAGGCGGGCGGCAAGCGTTCGCTCGCTCGTAAGAATGCATCCGACGTGGAGTGACATAGACTTTTAGTCTGTGCTTGCTGAGACCGGCACAGACTAAAGTCTATGCCACCAAGGAATAAAAACATTTGACGCATCAACTGTTGTATTTTATTATGCCCGCCAACACTGGAAAGGAGGTGATTCAAAAATATATGAGTTCTTATCACAGTGAGGTGGCTGCGGCCTGACCTCTGAACCAGAAACTAACTCGTTAGGATTTAGGTTCAGTTGTCTTACTGCAAAGTGCTCCTCCTTTTCAGGAAGCTGCACACTCAGTTAGTCCACAGGCCAATCCGAACAGTTCACCGAAGCCGTTCATGATCCCCCGGGATTGTGAACGGCTTTCACTTTTGCCGTAAAGCAAACTGTTAGTTTGCGATGGTGGTGCAGCCTTCAACCTTGAGCGCCAGGGCGCGAACGCAAACTAACAGTTTGCTTTACCCAACTTGCGCTTCCAGCCACGTGAGTGAGAAATTAGAAGTTACCGACAACAAGGAGAAGTTTTAGTTGTCATCTGCTGATCCCCCCGTTTTTTATGATCCCGCGGGACGTCGCTGGCGCCGCGTCCGCCGCACCTGGCTCGCGCTTGCCGTGCTCGTCACGGCCATGGCGGGAATCTTCATCGCGAGTGTGTTGGTAAATCCTGTCTTGCCGAGCCTGAATGTGCGTCAGGTTGCCAGCCTGCCTAACACCGCTGACATCAAGCCAAAACAACCCAACGTCCCGGCAAATCCCAGCGAGCAGAAAGCCAGAAAGGCACAGGCTGAATTGCAACACGCCCTGGCACTGACCCGAGTTGTTCCCGGGCACCGTCGTTCCCACGTTCCTATAGTTCCACCGCCGCCGCTGCCGCCGCCAACCGTACCCACGAACAGACCGCTCTCCATCGGCTTTTACATTAACTGGGACGAGTCGAGTTACGCTTCATTGAAACGTAATTTGGATCATCTTGACTGGGTCATTGCCGAGTGGTCACACCTGCAAACAGCGTCAGATGGCAGCGCGTCGCTGGTAACTGAAGTTGACGCACCTGCGCTTAACTGGATTCGTCTGACGCGGCCGCAAGTTCAGGTGATTCCGATGGTCCAAAACCTGGTGGATGAAAAGTGGCAACCGGATTTGCTGGCGAGCGCCGTGAGCGACGAGCCTGGCCGGCAACGCTTGATCGCAGCGCTTACCGACTTTGTGCAGCAAAATAAATTCCCCGGAGTCTGCATCGATTTTGAAGAGCCGCCACCAGCGACACAGCCGGCACTTTTAACTTTCATTCAAGAGTTGCATCAGCAGTTCGCAGCTAAAGGTTTATTTGTAATTCAGGCGGTGCCTTTTGACGATCCCGACTGGCAGTACAAAGATTATGCGGCGGCTACGGACTACATGATGTTGATGGCTTACGACCAGCATTGGGCCGGGAGCGATCCGGGTTCGGTGGCCGCGCAGGATTGGTACGAACGCAATCTGTCCAAGCGGATGCACGATCTCAATCCCGCAAAAACGATCGTTGCCCTGGGAAGTTATGGATACAACTGGACTGCAGGCGAGCAAGACGCTAACGAAGTTACCTGTCAGGAAGCGTTGATTACGGCTCACGAATCGGACGCGAAAATAGTGTTTGATCCGGCGACTCGCAATCCTAATTTTGAGTATGACGAGGACGATGGCTCGCATCACCTCGTTTGGTTTTTGGATGCGGTCACTGCCTACAACCAGATGCGCGCTGCCAGTGGCTTTAACCCGGCGGGCTTTGCGATTTGGCGTTTGGGTTCGGAAGATCCCTCAATTTGGTCCGTCCTCGGCAGTTCTCAACCAGCTTCGCCAAATATTTTGAGCCGCATTGTCTACGGCTATCAGGTTGACTTTGAAGGCACGGGCGAACTGCTGAAAGTCGTGTCGCGTCCGCAGGATGGCTGGCGCAATCTGGATATCGATGGCGGCAATGGTTTCATAAACAATGAAGAGTTTGTGGTGACCCCTTCGTCTTATGTTATTGAGCGCGGCGGTGACCGTCCCGGAATGATCGCGCTGACTTTTGACGATGGTCCGGATCCGCGTTGGACGCCGGCGATTCTTGACATTCTGAAGCGGGAGAAGGTTCCGGCAACATTCTTCATCATCGGCAAAAACGGGCAGGCATATCCCGACCTGGTCCGGCGCATCGTCAACGAAGGTCATGAGATTGGTAATCACACTTTCACGCATCCCAACCTCGGCGAAATTCCGGCTTCGCTTACTGAGCTGGAACTAAATGCCACGCAACGGCTGATCGAATCGTTGATTGGCCGATCTACCGTTCTATTTCGCCCGCCGTATTTCGGTGACGCCGAAGCCGACAAGCCACAGGAAGTGGAGCCCGCGTATCAGGCGCAGAATCTTGGTTATCTGGTAGTCGGAGTACGCATCGATCCTGACGACTGGAAACTACCCGTCACCGCCGATCAAATCGTTCAACGAACAATCGATCGCGCCATGGACAAAAATACGGAAACGCGCGGCGAGGTAGTGCTGCTTCATGACTCGGGTGGTGACCGCGCCGCCACAGTCCAGGCGCTGCCGGACCTAATTCACCAGTTGCGAGCCCGCGGATTTCAACTCGTGCCTGTTTCAGATCTGGCGGGACTAACGCGCGATCAGGTTATGCCGGTGATTCCGGCGAATCAGCGAGTGTTTACTCGCGCCGATGCAATCACCTTTTTCTTTCTTTCAACCGGCGGCTGGACGTTGCAGTGGATCTACCTAATCGGCATCGTGCTCGGGTTGGGGCGGCTGATTTTTATTGGCGCGCTGGCGTTTGCTCAATGGCTCAGGTCGCGACGCCGCGAACGCTTGCATGCCGGGGAGCGTTACCGACCTTTTGTTTCGGTGCTGGTTCCGTCATTCAACGAAGAGCTAGTCATCCGAAATACAATCGACAGTCTGCTGGCGTCTGCTTACGAGAACTACGAAGTGATCGTCGTTGACGATGGTTCGACAGATCGCACTGCTGAAGTTGTTAAGGAAAGTTTTTCCGGCAACGATCGAGTGAAATTGTTTTCAATTCCCAATGCCGGGAAAGCCACAGCTCTGAATTTTGGTTTGCAGCACGCGACCGGTGAGGTGGTGATCGCGCTCGACGCTGACACGCTTTTTGCGCCGCAGACGCTCGCGGCCCTGGCGCACCGCTTTTCCGATCCGAAGATGGGCGCGGTGGCGGGCAATGCAAAAGTCGGAAACCGCATCAACCTGGTTACGCGTTGGCAGGCGCTCGAGTACATCACTTCGCAAAACATGGACCGGCGCGCGTTTGCCAGTTTGAACTGCATCACGGTTGTGCCGGGCGCAGTCGGGGCCTGGCGGCGGGCTTTGCTTGAGCAGGCCGACGGTTTCCCTGGCGACACGCTGGCCGAGGACCAGGATCTGACGTTGAGAATTCGCCGCCTGGGATACAACATTGGCTACGAAGAAAACGCAATTGCCTGGACCGAAGCGCCCGATCGCCTGCGCTCGCTGGCGCGGCAGAGATTTCGCTGGGCCTACGGAACCTTGCAGTGCATGCGCAAACATCTCGATGCGCTGTTTCGTCCGCGTTATGGCGCGCTTGGATTCATCGCGCTGCCGAACGTTTGGATTTTTCAAATTCTGTTTCCGCTGATCTCGCCGGTGATGGACTTGATGCTGGGTTATACCCTGGTTTCTGCCGGACTCGATTGGCTGCAGCAACCAAAGGGCTATTCGTTTACAAACTTGCGCCAGGTGCTTTTTTACTACGCGTTGTTTCTGGCAATTGACTGGGTGGCAGCCTGTTTCGCTTTCATGCTCGAAAAGAAAGAGCAGTGGCGTTTGCTGTGGTGGTTGTTTCTCCAGCGTTTCTGTTATCGCCAGGTGATGTACTACGTCATGATCAAGTCCGTCGCGGTGGCCACGCGCGGCAAGACCGTTGGCTGGGGCAAACTTGAACGCAAGGCTACTGCGGAAGCACAGTCCTGAACTTACCCTGCAATGACGAACAAGCGGAATCGAATGCTGACGTTCGCGCTGCTGTTAACTGCGGCGTTTTGTTTTCGCGTTATCGTCGCGCGCTTCCTGCCTAACGATTCCCCGTTTGATGGCAAGGTCTACGCCCAGATTGCGCGGAACGTGCTGGAGCAGCATGTCTACTCGCATGCGACCGAGCCGCCTTACGACCCCTCGCTGATTCGACTTCCGGGTTATCCGCTTTTTCTCGCCGGCATCTACGCAGTTTTCGGACACGGCGACAACAC
>JBDTTW010000238.1:0-11681 GCA_039930405.1 bacterium | reverse complement strand
GCACCGAATCGATGAATGACTGACAGGCTCGGGAAAAATCATCGACCTGCAGGAGGTCGCGTACTGGCCGGCCGTCGAGCGGAAGCTGGATGGGCCAGCCGCGCTTTACCGATTCAACGTAATGGGTGACAAAGCTGGCTTCATTGCCCTCTGAAGGTCGCGCATAGACAGTCGACATGCGAAAGATGCAGGCGCGTACGTCGTTGCGGCGCGAGAAATATTCAACATAGCGCTCACCAATCAATTTGGACCACTCGAATGCGGTCTGCCCGGAGTACTCAGTCGAACAAGTTTCCGAAACCTGCTCATGCAAATTTGGATGGGAGCCGTAAACGTCTTTGGTCGACGCATAGATGAATGCGGCATTAGGCTTCAGATATCGCAAAACGTTCGCCGTGCCTTCGGCGTTAGTCCTAAAACAGAGGTCGGCTGCTGCCGGGTCCTTGTCGAGATGGGCGGCGAGATGAATTACGGCGTCATAGTCAGCCACGATTTCGAGGTCTTCGTCGTTGAGAATGTCATGGCCGGTGCGCCGCGAGAAATCATCGGCGTTAAAGAAGCGGCAAACATGAGTGCCCAAATAGCCGCTGCCGCCGGTAACAAGAATTTTCATTTAGGCAAAATTAGCGGACCGGTCGGCGGCCAGCGCGTTCAGCTTTATTAACGATTCTGAATGACCAATAGCGATCAGCACATCGCCGCTGCCGATAGCGGCGTCTCCACTCGGATTAAAAAGTATTTGACCATCGGCGCGCTTGATACTGACGATGACGATGTCCAGCTCAGAACGAATGTTAGTTTCGCTAAGTTTCTGGCCGACCAACGGCGATGCTGGATCGATTCGGAGTTCTTCAAATGCCAACTCCAACTTGTTGGCAGTGATCGAGCCGATAAAATCGTCGACCGCCGGCTTGGTCAGGGCCATGGCCATGCGATGACCGCCGATAATCGTTGGCGCAACCACGCGATTGGCGCCGGCGCGAATCAGCTTTGCCTCTGCCTGCTCTTCAGCGGCGCGCGCGACAATGTGTAGATTCGAATTCAGATCGCGAGCCGTAAGCACGACATATACGTTGTCGGCATCGTCAGGCAAGCATGATGCAAGACCGCGCGCGACCTCAACGCCGGCTGCCCGCAAAGTTTCTTCCAGCGTTGCGTCGCCCACCAGCACCGTTACCCCCAGCGCGGTTAGATCCGCCACTCGCTGCGGATCTCTTTCGATCACGACAAAGGGTTCATTGCCATTCAACAGACTCCGCACCAAATGTGAGCCCACTCGGCCGGCGCCGCAAACGATGAAATGATTTCTTAGTTTGCTCATTTTTTTCGATTGTCGCCGGTCACCGAAGGTAGCTACCAACTCAGATTGCACAATCGCGTGCACCGTTGCCGTCAGCGCATAAAGCACGACACCGACGCCGGCAAGCATAAACACCATCGCAAACAACCGGCCGTTTTGCGTGGTCGGCGTAACATCACCGTAGCCCACGGTGGTGACGGTCTGCGCTGCCGCATAAAGGCTATCAAGTATCGACCAGCCTTCGATCAGGTGAAAGCCTATGGCTCCGCAGCCCATGGCAACCATGACTGCCAGGAGAGCAAAGAGGATACGGCGATCGTTGCCGGTAAGCGAAGGCCTTCGCGTTGGCGATAGACTCATAAGTTACTAATCGCATCCAAGCGCAGTTAACTTTGGACGTTAGCTAAAGACACTTAGGCTGTCAATTAGGTGGACACCTTGAGTGTGAGAGGTTAGCATTTAAGCCAAGAGGATGGACGACTGACCACAGCCCGAAGCACAACTGGACCAGCGAGGTCTATCGCCTGTTCTTATGCCAGTAAGATACCCACCTGAAGGAAAGCCGCCCGGAGTTAGACCGGGAAAAGATCCCCGTGGCCAATCTCGCATCGTAGCTTACTCGCAGCCGGAGCCGAGTTTTGGCCGTCGCGTGTTGCGGCGACTGCTCAGTCCGCCGGTAATCATTCCGCTCGCCGCCATAGCCATTATCGTTTTTGGTTTCTTGATCTATTACTGGACGGTTTTTTCCGGTCGCATCGACAACCTGCTAAAAGGCGAAGTCTTCACGCGGTCCGCCGGAATTTATGCGGCGCCAAAGCAACTGCATGTGGGTCAGTCAATTAGCCAGGACCAACTGCTGGAACTTTTGAAAGGCTCCGGGTACGTCGAAAAATCCCAGCAGGCAGACAAAGCTCGTGGCCGTTATTCGGTAAACAACGGCGCGGTTGAAATCGAACCAAGCGACAGCAATGTCGTCGATGGCCAGCGGCAGTTTCAGCATGTGCGCATCCAGTTTGCGCGGACAGGCAAGGCGGTCAGCGGAATTTCCGATCTCGATACCAATGCGAAACTGGATAAGGCGTGGCTGGAGCCGCAACTGATCAGTTCAGTAACCGGTCGCGATCGGGCTAAACGAAAAATCGTTGGCTACAACGACCTGCCGTCTCATCTGGTGAAGGCGATCGTAGTGACTGAAGACAGATCGTTCTTTGAACATTACGGTGTAAACCTTCGCGGCATCGTGCGCGCGTTGGTACGGCGCTACGATTCTGATCCCAATTCGCCGATCGCTCGGCAGGGCGGTTCAAGCATCACGCAGCAATTGGTCAAGAACCTGTTGCTGTCGCCTGAACGAACGCTGCGACGCAAGGTTGCGGAAGCCTACATGTCGATCATTCTCGAGACGCGCCTGTCGAAAGAACAGATCTTCGCGCTTTATGCGAACCAGGTTTACCTGGGCCAACAATCGGGCTTTTCAATAAATGGTTTTGGCGAAGCGGCGGACGCATATTTCAATAAAGATGTCACCAATTTGACGCTGTCTGAGTCTGCTTTCCTTGCCGGTTTGATTCGTAGTCCTAACCGCTATAACCCCTATCACGACCTCGATACGGCCACGGCCAGGCGCAATCAGGTGCTGGATAACATGACGGAAACTGGCGCGATTACGGCGGAGGAAGCAGCCCAGGCGAAAGCGCAGCCGCTGCAGGTCGCCGCCACAAAGGGTCGCATCGATATCTCGGACGCGCCTTATTTCGCTGATTACGTGCAGAGCCAGCTCGGCGACATCATCGCCGGACCTGGCGCGGCTGAGCATCTGCGAATTTATACAACCATCGATCTTGATTTGCAGCGCGCCGCTTACGCCGCAGTCACAAAACAACTCGCCGCTCTCGACAAACTTCAAGCGAAACGCTTTGCGCCCGGCACGCTGCAAGCCGCATTGGTGGCGATGAATGCGAAGACCGGAGAAATTGTGGCGATGGTTGGGGGACGCGATTACGCCAAGAGCCAACTCAATCGAGTCACTGATGCGTCGCGGCAACCTGGCTCATCGTTTAAGCCGTTCGTCTATGCGACCGCGCTAAACACTGCTTACGATCCTGTGCCTCGAGTCATCACTGCGGCGACGACTTACGTTGACGAGCCAAAGACGTTCACTTATGACAATCAGGAGTATTCGCCCGGTAACTTTGGCGACTCGTATTCCCGCGCGCCCGTAACGTTGCGCGATGCGCTGGTCCATAGTTTGAACGTCGTCACCGTTGACGTGGCCATGGAAGTGACGATTGGGCGCGTCATGAACCTCGCTGCAAAGGCAGGACTGCCCAAACCGGCGCACGCTTATCCGGCGATGGCGCTCGGTACCAGTGAAGCCACACCGTTGCAAGTCGCTTCCGCCTACACTGCTTTTGCAACGCTCGGCACGCGCACCACGCCGATCGCAATCAATCGCATCACGACGGGCGCGGGTGTGACGATCGCTGCGCCCACGCCACAAAAAAACGAAGTGTTTCACCCGGACGTCGCGTACGTGATGACCTCGTTTATGAAGGACGTTGTAAATCGCGGGACTGCGGCGCCGTTGCGGGCTCGTGGATTCAAAGCAAACGTCGCCGGGAAAACCGGCACTTCGCGAGACGGCTGGTTTGCGGGTTACACACCAAATTTGGTTTGCGTTGTGTGGGTTGGGTTTGACGACGGCTCGCAACTTGGCCTGACTGGAGCGAATTCGGCGTTGCCGATTTGGAGTGACTTTATGCAGGTCGCGCTGGCGGAACATCCCGAATGGCAGGGCGACTGGGCCATGCCGGCGGGCATTGAACAAATCGCAATCAATCCAAAAACCGGAGCACCAGCGGCGGCCGATGATCCCGACAAGCGGATTGAACTTTTTATTAATGGCACCGCGCCGCACGGCGCCGAGACAATTCCTGCCGAGCCAGAATTAACGCCCGAGGAGTTGCCGACAATCGAACCTGGCGACAACCTGCCGTTGACGACTCTTGAACCTTCGCCCAGTCCTTCACCGAAAAAGCCAAGGAGCGAGCTGCACACGAATGAGAGCGGTCGATTGGAAGGAACTATCACTCTCGATATCGATCCAACCACAGGATTAATTGCGGTGGAGACTTGTCCGGTGATTCGGACCAGGACATTCGTGCTTGGCACAGAGCCCAAAAAATATTGCGGTCCTGAATATCATCGACCAGGCGCTACGCCTCAGGCGACTCGGCCCCGGCTCACCAATCCATGAAGTCTTCAGTAACCCGCTCCCAACCAGCGGGGGCATGCCCCCTTCCCAACCACGAGCTGTTCTAAGTTACTTTCAGACTCTTGATTGGAAAACTTTCACGAGCCAGGAAAACATCCCAGCATCGATATTCTCTCAGGTCGGGAAGGTGGGCATGCCCCCGCTCTTTCTTTTCTCGAGCGCTGACCGCAGCGTTTCAATTGCCAGCGCGGCGGCATGTTGTTTTCTTAAAGGAAGCCCGCCAACTGATTCGACCAGTTGCTTTCGCGTTACTTGCAAAGCCTCTTCAGTAGTTTTCCCCTGAATCAATTCCGTCAGCGCTGAGCCGCAGACCAAAACCGGCGGACAGCCATAGGCCAGAAAGCGCGCCGCTGCAATCGTTTCATCATTTATCTTCAGCGCCAGGCGTAGGCGATCGCCGCAAACCGGATTCGTTTCTTCGGCGACAACATCTGCGTCATCGAGTTCGCCGCCGTTCTGCGGGTGCTCTAAATGATCTTTGAAAATTTGCGAGTAAGGCACGGGCAGTTATTCAACCGAGACTGGTTCCAGCTTGCGGTCTTTATTTAGAGGAGAGAGCCGGCGTAATTTCTCGACAACTCGCGGCAGAACTTCCAGCACATAATCAATATCAGCTTCAGTGTTGTCTTGGCCAAAACTGAACCGAATAGCGCCGCGCGCCAACTCATCGTTGCGGCCTAACGCGATGATTACCGGCGATGGTTCCAGCGTTCCTGACGAACAGGCAGAACCCGTCGAGACCGCAATGTCCTGCAGGTCTAAACTGATCAGCAACCCCTCGCCTTCAATGAAGCGAAAGGAAATATTAGAAACGTGAGGTAGACGTCGAGCCGGATCGCCGTTGAAAACAATGTCATCAATGCGTTCGCTTACGCCCTTCTCGAAAAGATTACGCAGCCGTTCTTCATGCGCCGCGCGCTGGCCCATCTCTTCACGCGCAAGTCTGGCGGCCTCTCCAAACGCGACGATGCCGGGAACGCCTTCAGTGCCGGCACGGCGTTCGCGCTCCTGGTGTCCACCCAGATTTTGCGGCGCCAAGCGCACACCGCGCCGAACGTAGAGCGCGCCTGTGCCTTTCGGTGCATAAAGCTTGTGCGCCGAAAGCGACAACAGATCGCAGCCCAGCGTTTCCACATTTAGACTCGTGCGGCCGGCGGCCTGAACTGCGTCGGTATGAAACCAGATTTTCCGCGCTGACTTTTCGCGTTCGGCGCGAACCAAATTCCCAATTTCTTCGATCGGCTGGAGCGTTCCGATTTCATTGTTGGCCAGCATCACCGAAACCAAAACCGTATCCGGTCGCAAAGCCGCTTGCACGTCTTCTACCTTCACGATTCCATCTTCATAGACCGGCAGCCGCGTCACTTCCCAGCCGCGCTTTTCCAAGGCTTCGCAAATGCCTCGCACCGACGAATGCTCGATCGCCGAAGTGATGACGTGCCTGCCATGGAGCTCTGCGGCTTCACAAACTCCGCGGATCGCCAGGTTGTTCGCTTCTGTGCCGCCGGACGTAAACACAATCTCGTTCGCGCGCGCGCCAATCAGCGTCGCCACCTCGCGGCGCGCGCGGTCCACGGCGGCTCGGGCCTGCTGGCCAAAACCGTGCACGCTCGAAGGGTTGCCAAACTTTTCGGTCAGGTAAGGCAGCAGCGCCGCGACCACGCGCTGGTCAGCCGGCGTCGTGGCGCTGTGATCCAAATAGACTCTACGGTTTTCAGGCATTTTTGCTGTTAGGGCGTCGCCAACCGTGGCCATAAATTCAGCATCTGAATGGCGACTCATTTTTGGCTTGCGCGTCGGATTTGAGTCTAGGCGCGCACAAAAGTGTGGTCAAGCACGGTTACCGTACTTGTTCGCCGCGAGCGCTGAAGAAATCGCCTGCGTTTGCATTGTTAGCGGGACGGTGCGGTGTTAGCATTCCGATCGTACCGAGGTAGCTCTCCCGAGGACCCCTGCGGCGGGCCGAATGTTTTTGGCGCCGCAAATCTTTGGAAGGAACAACAAAATGAAATATCTCAAGTTCTCGTTTCTGGCCCTGATTTCCGTAGGCCTGATCTCACTGGCTGCGGCTACGTCTAATGCCGCGGCGTCAGTTTCACAAACGCAATCGACCGCGCTCGAACGTGGTTATCGCACCGGCTATTCCGATGGCTACAACGCCGGCTATCGCGATGTCGCCGACCATGCCCAGCGCAATTATCAAAACAAGGCCGAATATCAGGCGGCGGACCGCACCTACAATCAGGCCTGGGGCACACTCGAAGATTACAAGGACGGGTATCAGCAGGGTTTTGAGGCTGGCTATGCAACCGGGTACGATCGCGGCAATTTCAATTCGTCAATTCCCACCGGTCTCAGCCGGCGTGGCACTGTTGATTCGACTCAAGACAATCCACCGAACAACACACCTGACAACACCCAGACGACCGCAAACACGTCCAGTTCCACACCGGTGAATAATGGCCCGCTGTTTATTCCGCGCGACTCAGTGCTGGTGATCGAGTTGGAGTCCAGCATTTCAACCGACGTTAGCCAGCAGGGCGATCCGTTTCAGGCTCGAGTTTACAGTCCGAATGAGTTTGTGGGCGCAATCATTCAAGGCCACGTTTCTCGCGTCAAGCGGGCCGGGAAAGTTAAAGGATCGGCGCAGCTGCAGCTTTCTTTCGAATCGATCCGCACAGCCGATGGTCGCACCAGTCCGTTCAGTGCTTCCGTAGTCGAAATCGTGGACATGGGAAACAGGCGCGATAACGGCACGGTCGATTCTGAAGGGGGCGTCAGAGGGCAAAGCTCAACCAAGGACACTGTTTCCAAGGTGGGAGCCAGCGCCGGCATTGGCGCAATAATCGGGGCAATTTTTGGCGGTGGCCACGGTGCCGCGATTGGCGCAGCGATTGGTGGCTCGGTCGGGACCGCCGGCGTCTTAACCAGCAATGGCAAAGAGTTGCGTCTTGAGCGCGGTCAGCAACTCAAGATTCGCACGGGAAATGACACACGGATCCAGTGAAGAGCGGCGCGCGTAAAAAACTAAAAGCCGACGCGACGACGAAGGCGCGGCAGACAAAGACGCGGAGGCCTGGTTCGAAAGAATCAAGTCTCCGCGTTGCTACTTCCCAGCGCCGGTCTTCAGGTAAACCACGCCTGATCACGCTCATCACTGACTTTGGAAGTTCAGACTACTTCGTCGCCGCGATGAAAGGAGTCATTCTTTCTACCAGTTCAGCGACGCGCATTGTCGACATAACTCATGATATCCCGCCTCAGGATATCGAGGCTGCAGCCTTTACTCTTTTCGCCGCATACAACTCGTTCCCGAAAGGCACAATACACGTCGCCGTTGTCGATCCGGGCGTTGGCTCGAATCGCCGGGCGCTCGTGGTTGAAGCACATGGCCAGTTTTTTGTAGGCCCGGATAACGGCATCTTTAGTTACGTTTGCGACGAAGCGAAACCGCGCATCTTTCATTTAAACAACCCTAAATATTTTCGCCAGCCGGTTAGCGACACCTTCAACGGCCGCGATGTTTTTGCGCCGGTCGCGGCCGCGCTTGCCCGCGGTGTGGCTACCAAAAAATTGGGTGTCGCGGTTGACGACTATGTGCGGCTGCCGTCGCTGAGGCCGGAGATTTCACAGTCAGGCGACATTACTGGACGAGTAATTCACATCGATCACTTTGGCAACTGCGTCACAAACATCACGCAACGCGAATTGACAGACAAGCTGATCGCCGGCGGTTTTCGCGTGACGATTCAGGGTCAACCTGTTGACGAGCTGCGGCGTTTCTTTGCTGAAGAGACGAGCGCTAATGAAGTCTTTTGTGTTTGGGGCAGCGCCGGCTTTTTGGAAATCGCGGCGAAGAATAGATCTGCTGCGAAACTTTTACAGGCGAAACGAGGCGATGGGGTGATTTTAACGAGAACCTAGCGCCAGTAACCTCGTCGTTTTCTCTGTGCGTCCTCCGCGTCCTCTGTGTCTCGGTGGTGAATCTTAAGCGATTGCCCACCACAAAGGCACAGAGAACACAGAGGACGCACAGAGAAGGTTTCAGACAAGTTCAACCACCGAACTTAGCCCTCGCTTGTCACCTGTCGCTGTCGTTTGTTATCTTCGGGCCACCGAAAATTTTATGACTACAAAAGCAAATGCGCCGGCCGGTACTTCCGCAGCGGGACTCAGAGGAGTTGCCGCTGCCACATCGTCGATCTCCGACGTTAACGGGGAAAAAGGCGAACTCATCTATCAGGGTTACAACATTCACGACCTCGCTGAGCATTCGACGTTCGAAGAAGTTGTATTCCTCCTCTGGAACCAGCGGCTGCCTACTGCTGCCGAACTATCGGAACTCGAGCAGTCGATCCGCGCTGGTTACGAAGTTCCCGGCGAAGTTATCGCTTTGATCAAGCAGTTTCCGCGGGAAGCTGATCCGATTGATGTATTACGTACGGCGGTTTCGGCGCTGGAGTTTTACGATCGCGAGGCGCGAAACATCTCACGCGCAGCGAGCGTCAAGACGGCGATTAAACTGACCGCTCAGTTTCCCACATTGGTCGCGGCCGCCGAGCGCATTAGGCGCGGCCTCGAGCCCCTCAAGCCAGACGCTAATCTGAACATCGCGGCGAATTTTCTTTATCAATTGAAAGGCGAAAAGCCTTCCGAACGAGACGCGCGCATCTTCGACGTTTGCCTGATCCTGCATGCTGATCACGAACTCAACGCTTCGACATTTACCGCGCGCGTGGTAGCTGGAACGCTGGCGGACATGTATGCGTCAGTGACCGCGGCTATCGGCGCCTTGTCTGGACCATTGCATGGCGGCGCCAACACCAACGTCATGAAGACGCTGCTGGAAATTGCCGCGGTAGAAAACGCGGAGCCTTACATTAAGAAGGCGCTGGCTGAAAAACGAAAGATTATGGGATTCGGTCACGCTGTTTATAAGACTGAAGATCCGCGCGCCACGCACTTGCGCAAGTTTTCGAAAGAGATGGGCGAGGCCGCCGGAGATTCGAAGTGGTATGAAATGTCGCGCAAGGTTGAGGAAGTGATCATGCGCGAAAAGGGACTTTTCCCGAACGTTGATTTCTATTCCGCCTCGACCTACTACATGATGAGAATTCCGCTCGATCTCTACACCCCGATTTTTGCGGTCAGCCGCATCAGTGGTTGGACCGGGCACATCCTCGAACAATACGCCGACAACAAACTCATCCGCCCACGCGCTGAATATATCGGCGCTCGCGACCTGCGCTACGTCCCCATCGAACAGCGATAACAAGAAATCTTGTAAGGAATTAAATAGCACCTTACAGGCTTGCCTTTGGAAAACTCCAAACTGCAGTGCAATTCTGCCTTCAAGTCCGCTTAGCGGGCAACATGAAAATAGCCCAGCGCTTAAGCGCTGGGATCAAAGTAAAAAAAGGCAGCAGTCCGCTGAGCGGACGATTGAAAGGAGACTTCAATGTCGCACTCCTATGTCAGTAATCTTATGCACTGCACCTTCAGCACTAAAGAGTGGTATCCGTTCTTAACACCGGAGCTGGAGTTACGACTGTGGCCTTACCTTGGAGGTATCGCAAGAGAAAACCGAATGAAAGCCCCGGCGATCGGCGGTACCGTAGATCATTTGCACGCGTTGTTGTCCCTCCCGGGAGTCATGAGTTTTGCTAAGGCAGTTCAGCTAATTAAAGGCGGATCGTCAAAGTGGATACACGACACGTTTCCGACAATGCAAAAGTTCCAATGGCAAGAAGGTTATGGCGCGTTTAGCGTTAGCTCTTCACAAGTGCCCAAGACAATCGCATATATCAATAATCAAAAAGAGCACCATCGCAAAAAGACTTTTAAGGAAGAGTTTCTAGATCTGCTTAACAAGCACGGCATTGAATACGATTCGCGTTACGTGTTCTGAACTTCGGCCGTCCGCTTCACGGACTGCGTCTTTTGTTGGTTTGATCCCAGCGATAAATCGCTGGGCTATTTTCAAACGTCCGCTATTGCGGACTATGCAAACCGAATCATGAACTGATTGATATCGGAGCCTTCAGAACCGCAGGATTTTCGTTTGAGGTTAGCTTCGCCATGTCGTCGGTTGCGGAAATCAGGCGCGTGCGCCATATAAAGACCGTCGAAATCGTCAGGGCAATAGTGCAGGCAACTCCACCTTCGATGCCATAGCTTCCGCCAGTCAACCAGGCCGGGCCAAGATCAGTTCCATGCAACAGCGGATTAGGCGCGATGGTTGTAATGCCGCTGACCGGCAAACCAAAGAGCGATCCCAGCGCCCAATTCCAGGCCCAATGAACCCCCAACGGAAGCCACAAACTTCGTGTGCGCAAGTACGCAACCGCTAACCAGACTCCAGCCAGTGCCGTGTTGATGAACGTAAATCCTTTTACGACGTTAGGATTCTGCAAGTGGACCGCCGCGAAGGGAACTGAAGTCAGGAAAACCGCCAACCATGCCAACTTCGCTCGCGTCAGCGTCTGCAACGGGTAGCCTCGGAACAAGGCTTCTTCCGCGAGCGCTGCGAAAATGAAAAGCACCGCGGACAGCAAAAGAGTTTGGAGCACCGGCCATAGCATAGTTCGCGGCGACGCTGTAAATCGCAGTCCACCTGCCGCCGCCGCAATCGCAGTAGCAAGCGCGAGGGACAGGACACCGATCAACGAACCGATAACAAAGTCACGCCACCACCGCGCGTGCCGCGTCAAGCCGAAGGCACGCCACGGCAGACCTTCCAACCAGCGATTGCAGACATAGCCCGCCAGTAATGCCGATGCGAACAGGATCAGTCTGAATATGAAATCTTCTGTGAAGCCGCCGAGGTTGCGGCCGGGTGCGAGTTGCAATCCCACCGCGTACAAAACCCGAACCACCGTACTGAGCAAGAAAAGCAGCGCCACATAAACGACGATGAAGATTAGTACGCGCCAGCCACTGCGCAGGCGGCCAACGGAATTTATGAAAATTTGTTGTGCGTCCATTGATGAAACAGTGCCGAGCGATGCAGGAACCGGAAGTCTGGAAGAGCGCGCAGATTCTAGACGAAGGCAGCCAAATGTTCACCTGGGAAATCGTAAATGGTAAATGGTAAATCGGTTCTGTCTC
>JBDTTW010000237.1:0-10916 GCA_039930405.1 bacterium | reverse complement strand
TAAAAGAGATCCAGATTACTTAGATTAGTGCGGAACCGCGAGCGGTAGCGACCGGATGCTACGGTCGACGTGAATGAATTTGCCCAACCCTGAAACGTTGAATGCCAGGATCCGGTCGCTACCGCTCGCGGTTCCGCACCGGTCAGGGTAATCACCTGACATGATTAATTTTTCCGAAAAAGACGGCAGCGTGACTTTTCAGGTTTACGTTGTGCCGCGCGCTTCGCGAAGCGAGGTCGCCGGTGAATACAACGGCGCCTTGCGTGTGCGCGTTGCTGCGGCGCCGCTTGACGGCGCTGCCAATCGGGACTTGATCGCCGTGCTGGCTAAAGCGCTGCATGTTCCTCGACGCGCCGTGGTTATCGACTCAGGCCATACTTCTAAACTAAAGAGAGTGACGGTCTGTCAATCGGGACCAGAAGTCCTAACAGCTATCCACTTGCTAGAGTCCCGTTGACAGCGCGCATTGAGACGCGGGAATATTGAAACCACTAATAGTTCTCAGCCGTTAAATAGATCAGACTGCAAAAGGTGTCTGGTCGACGACCGCAAGATGGAAAACGAGAGAATCTCCCATTACCGGATTTTGGAAAAGCTCGGCGCCGGCGGCATGGGTGAGGTGTATCTCGCCGAAGATACCAAGCTGGGACGAAAAGTCGCGCTGAAGATTTTAGGCGAAGAGTACACCACCAACCGTGACCGGCTGCATCGCTTTGAACAGGAAGCGTGCGCCGCTTCAGCTCTTAACCATCCAAATATTCTTACCATTCACGAGGTCGGCAGCGACGACGGCAAACATTTCATCGCCACTGAATACATCGACGGCGCCACCTTGCGCCGAAAGATTTCAGGCACGCCGATGGACGTTGCCGAGATTCTCGATATCGCAGTGCAAGTCGCCGGCGCGCTGGAAGAGGCGCACTCCGCCGGCATCATTCATCGCGACATCAAGCCTGACAATATCATGATCCGCCGCAACGGCTACGTTAAGGTGCTTGATTTTGGACTGGCTAAACTTACCGAGAGTTCAATCGATCGCAGCTCGTCTGACGGCGAAGCATCGACGCGAGTGTTAGTGCACACCGACGCCGGCGTAGTTATGGGCACATCTCACTACATGTCGCCGGAACAGGCGCGCGGCAAGCCGGTTGATGTGCGCAGTGATATTTGGAGCCTGGGAGTGGTGCTGTATGAGATGGTCGCCGGCCGTACTCCATTTGAAGGTGAGACCTCGACGGATGTGCTGGTTTCAATCACGCAAAAAGAAGCACCGCCGCTCGCGCGTTTCGCTCCCAACGTCCCCGCAGAACTTGATTGGATCATCACCAAGGCGTTGCGCAAGGATCGAGACGAGCGCTATCAGACGATCAAAGAGTTGTTAACTGACCTGCGCCGCTTGAAACAGAAGATCGAGTTCGAAGCGGAGTTGGAACGTTCAGTTTCGCCAGACACGCTCAGCAGATCGAATGTCGGCGCGGTCGCCGCGATTTCTACGGCATCCGGTGGCATTGCTGCAACCGCGGAAGCGACGGCGACACCTGTGCCGTCGAGTGCGGAATACATCGTTAGCGAGATCAAGCGTCACAAGACCGGCGCGGGCATCATCGCCGCGTTGTTTGTTCTGGTGGTTGGCGCCGGAGTCTTTTTCTATTTTCATCACGCGCAGGCGCTTACCGACAAAGACACTGTGCTGCTCGCTGATTTTGTAAACACGACGGGTGAGCCGGTATTCGATGGAACTCTGAAGCAGGCGCTGGCGGTGCAACTGGGACAGTCTCCTTTTCTGAATATTTATCCTGAAGACAGGATTCGTGAAGCGTTGCGTTTTATGGGGCGCTCACCAGACGATCGGGTAACAAAAGATGTGGCGCGTGAAATCGGACAGCGACAGGGTTTAAAGGCGATGCTCGCCGGATCAATTTCCAGTCTTGGCAGTCACTATGTACTTACACTGGAAGCGATAAATGTGCAAAGCGGCGATGCGATCGCGCGCGAACAGGGAGAAGCAGACAGCAAGGAACAAGTACTGAGCACGTTGGGCCGGGTCGCTTCTCAGCTTCGGCAAAAGCTGGGCGAGTCGTTAGGATCGATTAAGAAGTTCGATGCGCCGATCGAGCAGGCGACCACGTCTTCGCTTGAAGCCCTCAAGGCTTTCTCTCAAGGGAATGAATTGCGCCAAAAGGGTCAGGATCGCGAAGCAGTACCTTTTTACAAACGCGCCATCGAAGTTGACCCGAACTTTGCGATGGCCTACGCGCGGCTGGCCGTTGCCTTTAACAACTGGGGCGAGACTGAAGTCGCGAAGGAGTATTCGCAGAAGGCTTATGACCTTCGCGACCGGGTCAGCGAGCACGAGAAGTTTTATATTTCAGAGAAGTACCACAGTTACGTGACCGGTAACCGCGACGAAGTAATCAATATACTGAAAGCTTGGGCGCAGACTTATCCGAACGATTACATCCCACATAATAATCTGGCAGTGAATTACACCTTCAGCGGAGAGTACGAAGACGCGCTTAAGGAGTCCCGCGAGGCTGTTCGCCTGAGTCCGACCAACGCTACTGCCCAGAGCAACGTAGTGGATTGTTTTATCAAGCTGGGCCGTCTGGATGAAGCAAAGCAGACGCTCGAGCAGACTCTTGGTCAAAACCCTGATCGAGGCATCTACCGCTCCTATAGTTACCAGATCGCATTCCTCCGTGGCGACGAAGACACCATGAAGAAAGACCTCGACTGGTTTGCGAGCAAGACAACTGAAACTGATTTCTTCGACTTGCAGGGGGGAACGGCCCTCAGCCGTGGACAATGGAAAAAAGCTCTGGACTTCGCGCGGCGCTCAACCGAATTGATGATGAACCAGAATCGTAAGGAGAATGCGAGTCAAAACGAGGCTAGTGCAGCATTGGGACATGCGCTCGTGGGCCAATGCCCCGAAGCCAGGCAAATGGCTACGCACGCTGTAGGTATTTCCCGCGGCAAGGTTGATGTGGGCATCGCCGCTATGGCGTTTGCTCAGTGCGGTGATACTGCGCAGGCACAAGCGCTTGCCGATGAGTTGATCAAACGTTTTCCGCAGGAATCAATTAACATCAACATAACGGTTCCGATGATTCGCGCCTCTGTGGAAAACAGTCGGGGCAACTACGCCCAGGCAATCGAGATATTAAAGCCGGTGAGCCGTTTTGAGCTGGGCGGCATCGCGGGTTTCCTCATAAATTACCTGCGGGGTCAGGCTTATCTTGGCCAGCGTTCAGGAAAAGAGGCGGCCGCGGAGTATCAAAAGATTCTGGACCATCGTAACGTCGAAATCTTTTCTCTTTTGTACCCATTGGCTCACGTCCAACTTGCGCGGGCCGCGGCTCTAACGGGAGACGTCGCCACAAGCCGTAAGGAGTATCAGGACTTTTTTGCACTCTGGAAAGACGCCGATGCAGACTTGCCGGTGCTGGTCCAGGCAAAGAAGGAATACGAGCAGTTGAAGTAAAGGCGAACTGCAAGGCGCAAAGAGCGAGGCGCAAAGAGTCAAGACCCTAAGCGCTTCGCCCTTGGCCCCTTGCGCTTTGCCTTAATCCGCGGCCTATTCTTTGTGGTATATTTCCCAGCCTGCAAACTTACATAATAATTAGAAGGATTGGAGCCAATGTCCGGACATTCCAAGTGGCATAGTATTAAGCACAAGAAAGGCGCGCTCGATGCCAAGCGCGGCAAGCTGTTCACAAAGTTCATCAAGGAAATAACCGTAGCCGCGCGTTCAGGCGGCGGTGATCCGGAAGGCAATGCGCGCTTGCGCAAGGCCATCCTCGACGCCAAGAACGGCAACATGCCGAACGACACGATCGAACGCGCCGTCCGTCGCGGCACCGGCGAAGAAGAGGGTGTGAACTACGAAGAGATTACTTACGAAGGCTATGGACCAGGCGGCGTGGCTCTGTTGATTGAATCGATGACCGACAACCGCAACCGCACGGTTGCTGAGATTCGTCACGCGTTTTCCAAGAATGGCGGCAACCTGGCCGCAGCCGGCGCCGTCGCCTGGATGTTTGAGAAGAAGGGTTACATTGTCGTCGCCAAGAGTGCCAAGTCGGAAGAAGAACTTTTCGAGATCGTCACCGATGCCGGCGCTGAAGATCTGCGCGACGATGAAGATAACTTCGAGATCATCACCTCACCCGGCGAGTTTGATAACGTGCTCGAAGCCGTGAAAAAGGCCGGCGTCGAACCCCAAGTTGCTGAAGTCGAAATGGTGCCAAAGGAATACAAAAAACTCGAAGGCAGCGAAGCCAAGCAGATGCTGAAGTTAATGGAAGTCCTCGAAGACCACGAGGACGTGCAGAAAGTTTCCGCCAATTTTGACATCAGCGAAGCTGATATGGCGGCGGTGGGCTAAAGGCAGAAGGCAGAAGGCAGAAGGCAGAAGGCAGTGGATATTGTCTACTGCTTTTTTTCTGCCTTCTGCCTTCTGTCTACTGCTTACTGCCTTCTGCCTACTCGTCTTCCACCGGCGGCAGGTCGCTGTTCGCCGGTCCCTGAATCACATGGCCCAACGCATCGTAACGCGAGCCGTGGCAGGGGCAGTCCCACGAATTCTCCAGCGTGTTCCAGTTAACAATGCAGCCCAAGTGGCGACAGACGGCCGACATTTCATGCGTCTCGCCCCTCGGATCGCGATAGACCGCAACCTTGTGCAGACCTCGTGAAATAACCGCGCCCGCGCCTCGTTTGATTTCGTCAACTGAATCAACGTCAGCGCCTACCACCAGATCAGTATACTGCGCCGCGACGTTCAAATTTTCTTTGACAAACTCTGGCAAGGCCTTCAGCGTGATGCGAGATGGATCATAAATCGACTCCCACTCGTTCTTCCGGCCCACAATCAAATCAGTCAAGAGTATTCCCGCAATCGTTCCATGCGTCATGCCGTTTCCGGAATCGCCGGTCGCGATGTAAACATTCTTTGAGTCCAACGGGTTCCGGCCGATGAACGCGAGGCCATCGTTGGGTTCCAACACCTCGCCGGACCAGCGATACTCAATGCTTTCAACCATTGGAAAACGATGACGCGTCCAGCGCTCGAGCGCGCCAAAGCGTTTGCCCGCGTCGTCCTTCTGTCCGGTTTTGTGATCTTCTCCGCCAACAATCAAAAGGTCGTAAGCTCCCGCGCCTTTTCCAATTGTTTCAATGCGAATGTAATGGTAGGGATCCGGCGTGTCCCAGTAGAGACCGCGCGTGACCGATCCGCGCGGAATGCGCGCGCCGAGAACGTAAGTCTGATAGCCGGCTTGCTTTGTGTGAATTGCGATCAGATCGTTAACCGGGCTGTTAGTCGCAATTACGACCGCGTCTGAGGTTACAACTCCACCGCCGTCGGTTTCGACCCGAGCCTGCTTGCCCCCCTCGATATTCTTCGCGTGGCTCTCGGTGTAGATGCGCCCGCCTCCCGCTTTTATCGCAGTTGCGAGGCCGGCCAGATACTTCAAAGGATGAAACTGCGCCTGGCGCGGAAACCTCAACGCCGGTCCGGTGTCGAATGAATCCCAGGGGACGCGCTCAACCTTTTCGATATCCAGCAAACCGGCCCGGTGCACTGCCGCCAGTTCGTCGTCAAGAATCTTCTTTGGCTCGCGCGGCGGCACAAACAGGTAACCGTCGAGCCGTTCAAACTCGCAAGCGATTTTTTCCTCGTTGACGATCTCTTCAACTTTATCAATTGCCGCGGTATGACTTTGCGCAGCCAGTCGCGCGCCATCTTCGCCATGCAATCGTTCCAATTCGAAGTAACGATCATCGAGGGCGTTAACCAGATGCGCGGTCGTTCGCCCAGTCATGCCGCCGCCAATTGCACCGTCATCCAGCACCACCACCGACTTGCCTTCGCGCGCCAGCAGGTAAGCGGTCGTCATTCCGGCGATGCCGGCACCGACAATGCATACGTCGGCGGTGACTCGCTCGGTTAACGGCGTCTCCGGCGGAATGGCTGCCGTATCGATCCAAACCGAAAGAGTTTGTGCTGGTTCGCCATCGTGCTGTTCATCTATCTTTTCCATTGGTTTGCTCATTTTGTTTCGTGTCACCAGGGTATTTTCACTAGAAATTTCGAGCCGACATGTAGCTATCCGGTACAAATCCGGAACTGTCTGTCTCGCTTTGCACCGTCCATGCACACGCGTTTGGCTATTAGTTTGATCGATTGATCAGGCAGCAAGTTCGATGCCTAACATCAGTAAGGGTCGGGGGTGCAGAACCGCGAGCGGTAGCGACCGGATCGCCATTCAACTTATGTACTCCGCATTTCATTAAACTGGTGTTTAGCATCCGGTCGCTACCGCTCGCGCTTCTGCATGCCTCTGACCGCTGACTTCTGACCCCCGACTCCTATCTGCTATCGTTGCCGGCATGACTCTGCCGATTAAGCCGCCTTTTCCGCCGATGGAAGCGCTGCTCGTGGACAAAATTCCCGCGGGCGAACATTGGCAGTATGAGCCGAAGTGGGACGGCTTTCGCTGTTTGGCTTTTCGCGCCGGCAAGAAGATTGAACTGCAATCAAAGTCGGGCCAGCCGCTGGCGCGCTACTTTCCCGAAGTGGTCGACGCGCTGCTTAAGTTGAAAGCAACGAAGTTTGTGCTCGACGGCGAGCTCGTGATTCCCGTCAAGGGCGGGCTATCGTTTGACGATCTGCTGCAGCGCATTCACCCAGCGGCCAGTCGCATTCAGAAACTCTCGCTGGCCACGCCGGCGCATTACATCATCTTTGATCTACTGATTGATGATGCCGGCAAGGCTGTCTTTGAAGAGCCCCTCGTCAAGCGCCGCGCAAAGCTCGAAAAGTTTGCGAAGAAATATTTCGCGCAGAACGCGTCGATCGAGTTGTCTCCCAAAACGGAAGACTATGCGACCGCGCAAAAATGGCTTTCATCGGCTGGCATCAAACTGGATGGAGTGATCGCCAAACGGAGCGATCTCGCATATCGCTCGGGCACGCGCGACGGCATGCAGAAAGTCAAAAGGATGCGCACTGCCGATTGCGTGGTTGGCGGATTTCGTTATGCCTCCAAAGGCAAGGTGGTCGGGTCATTGTTGCTGGGGTTATACGATGACGCAGGGTTGTTGCATCACGTTGGTTTCACTTCAAGTTTCAACGAAGCCGGCAAGAAAGAGTTAACCAAAAAACTCGAACCGCTGATTGGACCGCCGGGCTTTACCGCTAACGCGCCTGGTGGTCCCAGCCGCTGGAGCACTGAACGTTCAGCCGAGTGGCAACCGCTGAAAACAAAACTGGTGGTCGAAGTTCAATACGATCATTTCACCGGCGGGCGTTTCCGTCACGGCACCAGATTCCTGCGCTGGCGACCGGAAAAGAAACCAAGGCAATGCGACTTTAGGCAACTCGAAAGTCGTTGAAACTCAAACGAAGAAGCGCACCGTATGTATCTCGAATGTGGACCAGGCAGAATTCGCTCGTGGCGTAACGGCGATGAAGAAAAGTTGCCGGTGCATGCCAACAATCGGAAGATCTGGCTCAACCTGCGGGATCAGTTCCCACATCCTTACACCCCCGCTGATGCCAAGCGCTGGGTCAAGCACATAACCAGAGTGACGCCCGAAACCAGTTTTGCGATCGAGGTTGGTGGCGAAGCGGTTGGAGGCATAGCGTTGGTTTTAGGGACTGACGTTGAGCGCTGCGCCGCCGAAATCGGATACTGGCTTGGCGAACAGTTCTGGGGAAGGGGCATCGCAACAGCCGCGGTCATAGCCCTGACCGATTACGCCTTCACGAACCTTAATTTGACCCGCGTGTTCGCTTTGCCTTTTGCGCGCAACAACGGTTCGATAAGAGTGTTGCAGAAAGCCGGCTACACTCTTGAAGGTTGTTTGCGTCGCAGCGCGATCAAGGATGGGGTAGTTTTGGATCAGCTTATGTACGCAAGGCCGACCCCGAGTAACTTTCGATTCCTCATCACACTTCGTCTCGCAACCTACGCAAAAAGCCGCCTAAGGCTGCTTTCGATCTTCTTTGGTATGAGGGTTGACTAGAGCTTTCGTGGGCACAGCCTAAAAGATCGAGGACAAACGCCGGAAATTTCGCAATCATCCCACGCAGCCTACCTGTCGTCGGTGTTGTCCCCAATCTTTTGGGTCTAAACCTAATACGGCGGCACTGTAAAATTGTACCGGACATACACAGCGCATGTTCCGATTCCATGCGAGTTATGTAAGGCGAATTGCAACTGCTGTCCCGCTTAAACCCGGAGCAGGTGCCATTTGATGACTGACCCCGTTCGACATTCACCGCGGCGGAAACCGCGCTCAGCCCGCGCCAAATTATTTGGCACGGGCGATTTGAACCGAACGATGCGCTGCTCAGTGATTGTGGCTCATCCCGCTGATGAGGTAGTAGGCGCCGGTTGCTTGATCTCAAAACTCGTCGAGGTCACTGTCTTGCACGTTACCGACGGCGCCCCGCGTGACATGCAGGATGCGAAAGCCGCCGGCTTTGAAGCGCGTGCGGATTACTCGCGCGCTCGCCGCGAGGAATGCCTGGCCGCGCTGGCCATTGCGAATGTGCCGGAGGATCACGTGGTCGATTTGGCGATTGCCGACCAGCTCGCCTCAAACGACCTGGCTGACTTAACGAAAAAGATCGCAACCTTTCTGCAGCAGTCGGCGCCCGACATTGTTGTCACCCATCCTTACGAAGGCGGACATCCCGATCACGATGCGACGGCGTTTGCAACGCACGCAGCGCTGCGACTGATGAAACTAAACGGACTTAAGCCGCCGGTGTTATTCGAGATGGGACTACATCCGAGCGAGGACTTTAAGACTAAAGTGCCGGACTTTTTATCGAGCACTGAGCGCGAGACAACGACCTTGTTGTTAGACGATCGCGCTAAGGAGCTGAAGCAGCGAATGTTCGCGTGTTTTGAAACACAGCGCGAAAGTCTCGATGCTTCACCAATCGGACCTGAGAAGTTTCGGCAACCGTTGGCTTACGATTTCACCTCTCCGCCGCAAGCGGGAAAACTTCATTACGAAAAGTTTGACTGGGCGCCCACCAGGCAGGAATGGCAATCACGTGCCTGCGATGCCTGGGCGAATCTTTTTCCGCAACGCGCTGTCAGCACTTAGTTCGTTGCGCTTCTTAATAGCCCCCATCAGTTTGAACAACAGCAAGAAAAACCGGAAGGATAAGATTATGGGACTCTTCGATAAAATGTTTGGCCACGGCGCGTCTGAATCGGAACAACAACAAGGCGCACAGCAGCGCTTCAATGAGTTGAAACAGAAATACCAGTCGGTGCTGAATATGGCCGACCAGCAGCAGATTCAATTTCAGAATCTTCATGTGCAGGACAACAAGCTCTATATCAAGGGCACCGCGCCATCTGAAGATGCGAAAAACAAGTTTTGGGACCAGATTAAGTTAGTCAACCCGAATCAGGACGACATCACTTCGGAGATTAATGTCGACTCAACGCGAGCAGCGGCAGCCGCCGCTGGCGGGGGATCGGGACAAGGTGAAACCTACACGGTCAAGGCCGGCGACAATCTTTCCAAAATCAGCAAGCAGCACTACGGAGATGCAAACGAATACATGCGCATCTTTTATGCTAATCGTGACAAGCTTAACGATCCGGACAAGATTCAGGTTGGACAGCAACTGACGATTCCGAAGGCCGACTAAGGCTTTCTTCGAAAGGTACATTTCAGGGATGCGCCCACCCGCATGCCGAAAATCCACGACAAGAATGGTTCAAAGCGACTTCAGTCTTCAGCCTGAACATCCGCAGCGCAATGCAAGAAATCTAGTAAGAATTGGAACAACCTCATGCGAGAAAAGTGGGTGCGGCCAGTGGGCGCTGTAGTATACTCGCCGCGCTGATTCTGAATTTAAAAGCAGTAATCTGAAATTTCAGATCTCAAATTCAACCTGAGTAACGCGGCCGCTCAACTCTTTTAAAGATGCGCGTTTTAGGAATCGATCCAGGTAGCGAAACCACCGGGTGGGGCGTCATCGAAAGTGATGGCCGGCATTATCGTCTGGTGGAATGCGGTACGATTCGATCGTCTGCCGGCCAAAGATTTCCGGCCCGGCTGTTGAAGATCGCCGATGCGCTTGCGGATGTGATTCAACGTCACAGCCCGGAAGCTTGTGCCATTGAAGATGGCTTTCTTGCAACCAACGTTAAAGTCACTCTCAAACTGGGACAGGTCCGCGGCGTGGCCATGCTCGCTGCCGAGCGAGCGGCGATTGGCATTCACGAGTACTCTCCCAGACTCGTGAAACAAACAGTTGTTGGTCATGGCAGCGCGGAAAAATTTCAAGTCCAACAGATGGTCAAGACCTTGCTCGGTCTGGACAGCATTCCCGAACCACACGACGCTGCCGATGCACTGGCCGTAGCCATCTGTCATTTTCACCATGCCTCTTATGCTCAGCGCATTCTCGCCGCGCAGGCTGGGGCAGCCAGTAAGTTAGGTTCTATTCAAAACCGGCGTCGCGTCGCCCGCTAACCCTGGCGCGTCCCGCAAATAATTCACCCTAAATTAGCTCCAAATCCTGTGAGGGCCGTCGTGACGAATCGATCCTTGCGCGTCTTCTTTGTGGTTATTCTTCTGTGCCTCGGCGGCTTGCCAAACGCGGTGTCCGCCAAGCGGCGGCCACCGCCGGGTGGACGCGTGGCAGTAGTTGCTGATGAAAGACTGTCGGCACTTAGGGCCAATCCGGAACTTTCGGCAACGCTGTTGCGCCGCCTGGGACGGGGTAGCCTGGTGGCAATTAAGGGCGACAAGCGCAACCGGGACGGGATTGTTTTCTACAAAGTAAACGTAACCGTTCGCACTGGAGGTTGGATCCAGCGCGACGCAGTGTTCGCGCCGTCGCGTACCGGCGATGACGCTCGCTTGTTACGCCTTAT
>JBDTTW010000236.1:0-4151 GCA_039930405.1 bacterium | reverse complement strand
GTGCGAATACTGGGCTGAAAAGGAAGCCCGCGAAGTTTGACAAGAAGAAAAGAGAGATTATGGCAAACGATGCAAACTTGGCCAGGCGAAAACTATGAACACGCGCAGAGCGCAAACGGGGAAACTGTTGGGGAAACTTCATTCTGTGATTCTCCATGTGAGCGATGGTCCAACGGACCATCAGGGTTAATTGCTAATGCTTCGAGCTACGCATGGTGGAACCAATTTCAAAGAACTTTGCAACGCACTTGAAATGGAAACCGTGAGTAAGATGGAGATTTGGTTTCGGAAGTTGCTATTCGATGGCCTCTACGTGCCGTCGATGTGACGTACCAAAACGTTCACATTTTTGTTGCAGAGGGGTACACAAGATCGTTCATCTTGAAGGGTGGTCTTCTAGCGTTTTTTAGAACGTTTTTCGAGCAATAGCCAGGTGCTTAATGTGCTGGCGAGGGCCATGGCGGCCGCGATCAAGATGATGGTCCTAAAGCCCGAAACGAACGAGTCTTTGATTGCCTGTTCAATAGCTTGCTTGTTCGGTTCTTCGTTGGTTGGTGCCTGGCCGGCAAGATTGGCCACACCCGCGTCGACATCAATGCCGCCCAACTTGATCCGCTGCTCGTAAATCGCATTACGAGTTTGATCTGAAATATTGAGCGAAGCCAGACGATGTTTGAGTCCACTGCTAAACACTTGCAGCATCACCACTCCTAGCACCGCGATCGCAAGCAAGCCGGCTGTGCGAGAGACCGCGTTATTAATTCCCGAAGCCACACCAGCCTGTGACTGGGACACCGAACTCATGATCGTCGTCGTCAGCGGCGCCACGCTGATTGCCATCCCCAGACCCAACACCACCACGCCCGGGAAGAAGCCGGACCAGTAACCTGCGCCGGTGCCCGGAATTGAAAAGAGCGCAAATCCCGCGGCCGCGATCGTTGGACCAACCAACAGCGGCAGGCGCGGGCCGAACCGCGCGACCAGTCCACCTGACCAACGCGACAGCCCAAACATAATGAAGACGAACGGCAAAAAGGCCGCGCCCGCAGCCGTCGGCGAAAACCCCTGCACCTGAATCAAGTTGAGAGTCAGGAAAAACATCGCGCCGCCAAGGGCAAAGTAAAGCAGTAGCGTGAGGATGTTAGTGCCCGCAAAATTTCGCGAACGAAACAACTTCAACGGCAGCATCGGTGACTTAACGGTCGTTTCGACAAACACGAAGCCAGTTAACGAAAGTACGCCAACCGCGATTGCCGTCATGACATGCCCCTCGAAAAAGCCGGCGCGCGAAGATTCAATGAGGCCGTAAACCACGCCACCCAATCCGATCGTTGCCAGCAGCGCGCCCTTCAGATCGATTCGCCCGCTGGTCTCGCGGTCGCGACTTTCCGGAACGTGCCACAAAGAAATCAGAACCACCGCGGCGGCTATTGGAAGGTTTAGATAAAACACTGCGCGCCAGGAAACATGTTCCACCAGCCAGCCGCCCAGCACTGGACCAATAGCTGTGGTAATCGCAGAAAAGCCGGACCAGGTCCCAATCGCTTTCCCTCGCTTCTCTTCTGAAAATGAGGCGCTGATGATCGCGAGGCTGCCCGGAACCAACAACGCGCCACCGACACCCTGCACCGCGCGCGCAATGATCAGGTGATTGATGTCGGGCGCAATGCCGCACCAGACAGAAGCGATTGCGAAGATCACAACTCCAATCAAGAAAATACTTTTTCGCCCGTAATGATCCCCGAGTGACCCGCCCACCAGCAACAGCGCCGAAAGAAACAAGGAATAGGCTTCCACTACCCATTGCACGCCAATCGCGGTCGCTTGCAAACTTTGTTGTAGAGAGGGGAGCGCAACATTGACGACGGTGCCATCGATGAATGCCATGCTTGACGCGAGAATGGTTGCCGCCAGGATCCAGCCCTCCTGGCCCTTGGCGCAGGGAGCCGCAGCTTTGCGAGAAAGGATGACGGCTTCGTCGCAAGGATCCTTGATTACGTTGGGCATGATTTAATTTACCGCGGACTAACGCGGATCACACGGATCTGAAAAGAGATTCCGGACCTGTTAGTTTGCTTTTCAGATTGGCCTTCATCCGCGTAAATCTGCGGCTGATTTATCGCACCGGCTCGCGAAGAATCGCGTCGGCCGCGATGGCTGCAATGCGAGCTGCTTCGGGATGCGCCTGGCGCAGGCCAGCCACTTGCAACAATGCCTCGCCGGTGCGCGAGAGCATGCGAAACAGATCGCCTTCCTCGGCGCGCGTCTCGCGCACCAGCGTAGTCCATTCAGTTCCGCTGGCCCAACGCGCGACAGTCGCGGCGGCAGAAAAATTCAGTTCCGGTGTTGGCTCAACGCCGGCCTTCCATTCTTCCGAGGAAACGCGAAACCCAATTTCCTCAAACTGCGCCAGGCTGTTGACTAGCGTGTCTTCCAATTCCAAGGCGCCGTAGTCTCGCTCTTCATCGGCAGTCAGCGCGGCGACGATTGCCGCACAACGAATGAAGTCGAGCGAGGTGAACAGCCCAGCCTGCAACGCCTCGCCGATGATCAATGGCCGATCGATATGCAAATCGGCCAGCCAACTTCCGCGTTCAGTCACTTTCTCGGCTTCAAAATCGAGGTAACCAAAGGCCGACAAAACGCGCGCGCGCTGAGCGAATGGCTGCCACACTTGTTCACGCATGGTTTGCGTGCGACGGTTGGCCCGCTCCAGATCTTCTGCGTCGCTGAGCAGTCCCCAAAGCGTCTCGGTACAACTCTGTCGCTTCGGCGCGTCGGTTTCCGCCGGAACAATCTTTTCACTCAACTGATCCAGCAGGTCGAGCGCACCACTTTCTTCGTCCTGCGCGTCGCGCAAACGTGGTTCAGCAATCACGAGCTCTTTTCCCCGGCGGCGAATTTCTGCAAACGCTTCGTCGCTGAACTCTTCCTTCAAGCGATAAACAGGCGAGTAGACACGGCCGATGCGTTCAAGCGCGAAACTAGCGCTCCGCCCGTCTTCGCGCAGCCCGCGCACATTCCCATCACGCTTCTCGGTCACCATTACCAGGCGTTTGCCGCTGCGCCCAATCGCAACAACACGTCCCGCCTGGACCACTTCGTCCAGCCAGCGATGCAAAACTTCGGCGCGAGATTGTGGTTTTGCATCGAGCAACTGCGTGCGCGCGCTGATCAGCCTTTCAAATCCCTTCACGTCGTTGAGCGACAGATCGCAACCAGCTTCGCGCAGATTCCACTCGATCCGCTGGCCCGTTTCGCTGATCACTTTTTCCAACGCGCTAAGCTGGCCCGCAGCTTCGCGATGAGCAAAGCTCTTCTCGGCGATCTCGCGCACCTGCGCAAAATTTCCGTAAGCATCCAGCAGATTGAGCAGCGTGTTGTAAGTCGCGCGAAACTGACTGACCAGGGGATCGGGCGGCGATCGTAACAGCGTCGCGATTCTTTCCGGATCCTGATGCAGACCCGGAGCGGCAACGATGAACCCGACATTGTCGCGTCCACGCCGGCCGGCGCGCCCAGTCATCTGTTGCAGTTCAGAAGCGGTCAATTGCCGCCAGCCGTTTCCGGTGCGCGCTTCGGCGCCGCTTAACACGACTGTGCGGGCCGGAAAATCAACTCCCGCGGCAACGGTGGCGGTCGCGAAGATGGCATCGAGCAATCCCGCGCTCATCATCTTTTCGATGACTAGCTTCCACGCAGGCATGTGGCCGGCATGATGCGCAGCCACCCCCCCACGCACGATCGTTTCCCAATGGCGATGGCTGCGAATTTCCGGATACTGTTCGACAAAACTGCGTAGCAGGTCCCGCCGCTGATCGCGACGCTGATCGTTTGGGTCACGCCGCATGAACGCTGCTTCCGACGCCGCCTGATCGCAGCGACGTCGCGTCGGCAAGAACACGATCGCCGGCAAGAGGTTATAACTTCCGAGTGCCGTTAACAGCGTTGCTGGCGGCATCTCGGGCAGACCTATCTTCATATAGTCACGTTGTGCGCGGATGACCGGCTCTGCCGTCTGATGTGCGGTGGTGGCTGTGCCCCACCGTTCAACTTGGTACCCACTTTGGGGCTACGCCCTGGAATCTTTCGGGGCGCAGCCCCAAACCGAGGGCCGAGCTTAACGGAAGGTCATAGACCTTCCGCACATC
>JBDTTW010000235.1:0-7885 GCA_039930405.1 bacterium | reverse complement strand
AATACCGCTACCCCGGCGATGACTATAAAGATTTGATGGCCGGCGTCGATGAATTGCTTAAACGCGGTTACATCGACGAGAGGAAGTTGGGCGTCACCGGCGGCAGCGGCGGCGGCCTGCTGACGAACTGGACCATAGTACAGACGACGCGGTTCGCGGCTGCGGTGTCGCAGCGAGACATCGCGGATTGGGCCGACTGGTGGTACTCGGCAGACTTCACACAGTTTCAACCGGAGTGGTTTCGCGGTGCACCTTTTGAAGATCCGGATGATTTCAAAGCGCGCTCGCCGATTACTTTCGTGAAGAACGTGACCACGCCGTTGATGTTGATACTCGGCGAGGCTGACTATCGCACGCCGACCGGCGCCGGCGGCGAGCAAATGTTTCGCGCACTGAAGTATCGCAAGATTCCCACTGTGATGGTGCGCTTCCCCAACGAGTCGCACGAACTGTCACGCTCCGGCCAACCGTGGCATCGCATCGAACGCCTGGAACACATTGTCGGCTGGTTTGATCATTGGTTGTTGGGCGTGCCGAAACCGGAATATGAGGTTAGTCAAAAAGAAGCTGCAGCGGTGGAGTGATCATGAGTGACGAACAACAAATCCGGGATTTGATTACAACCTGGTTGCTGGTTGATGCCGGGCCTGCGAATCGCCGCAGCGGGAACACGCTCACCGTCTGGCGCAAGAGTGCTGACGGGAACTGGCAAATCTTTCGCGACGCCAATCTGTTAACCGAACAGGGACGCTAAATCCAACCGAGCGTTAAGTACGTATATTAGGTTGGGGGAATAACGAATCATGTATAAGTATTTTGTAGCAATTGCTGTCATTTTTCTACTTTTTGCCGCGATGATGGCTCACGGTACTGCAACCGGTTCGGCCACGGTACTTCCAGATCCCGCCGTAGATTCGCCACTCGCCAATTCTAAAGGCGAGCAGACCGCCGTCCTTGCAGGTGGCTGCTTTTGGGGCGTGGAAGCCGTCTTCGAACATGTAAAGGGAGTCACAGACGTCAGATCAGGCTATGCAGGCGGCTCACCCGCCACGGCCCAGTATGAGCAAGTCGGAACCGGGAAAACGGGCCACGCAGAATCAGTGCGAATAACTTACGATCCGTCCCAAATCTCTTATGGCCAACTACTCAAGGTATTCTTTTCAGTTGCTCATGACCCGACTGAACTAAACCGTCAAGGACCCGATACGGGCACGCAATATCGTTCCGCCATCTTCTTCGCGACCGAAGAGCAAAAGCGCATTGGCCAGGCCTATATTGAGCAACTAAACCGAGCGAAGGTCTTTGCGCGGCCGATCGTTACAAAAGTTTCAGCGCTTCAGTCTTTCACTCAGGCCGAAGACTATCACCAGGATTACCTGGCCCATCATCCGGATGAACCTTACATAGTCATCAACGATCTCCCGAAGGTCGAAAACCTGCGCAAACAACTCCCGGCTCTATATCGGGCTCGGTAATATTAGTTTCCGTAGACCTTAGGGTATTAACGAGTGGCTTGAATGGTTCATGAATAAAACAACGCCTGCGATTTTCTTTGGACATGGCAATCCGCTGAATGCTTTGCTGCGCAATGAGTACACTGAAGCCTGGTCCAACATCGGCAATTCGCTGCCGCGGCCGAAAGCTGTTCTATGTATCTCCGCACATTGGTATCTTCCAGGCACGGCAGTAACTGCGATGGTCCAACCTCGCACGATTCATGATTTCGGCGGCTTTCCGCGGGAACTTTATGAAGTGAACTATCCGGCGGCTGGCAGTCCCGAGCTAGCGCGCCGCGTGCAGAGTCTGCTCGCTCCGGCTGCTGTTCAACTTGATGAAGAGAGTTGGGGCCTCGATCACGGAACGTGGTCGGTGCTGTGCCACGTGTTTCCCAATGCCGACATACCGGTGGCGCAGTTGAGTATCGACGAAACTCAACCGCCGGAATTTCATTACGAACTTGCAAAACGTCTCCAACCGTTACGCGATGAGGGCGTGCTTATCGTCGGCAGCGGAAATCTGGTTCACAATCTTCATACTTACGCCTGGGGGCGGCACAACGTCGAACCATTTGATTGGGCGGTGCGTTTTGAAAAGCTGGCGCGCGAGCTTTTGTTGAAAGGCGATCACGCACCGCTGGTCAATTATGAATCTTTGGGACGCGACGCGCTGTTGTCAGCGCCCACGCCGGATCACTATCTACCACTCCTCTACGTCATGGGCGCTAGCCGACCCGGCGACGACGTCACGTTCCCCGTCGAAGGCTTCGATGGTGGCTCGATTTCGATGCTGACTGTGCAACTCGGTTAGTTTTCTTATTTGGAGTGCGGCGGCTTGACGCCGCTTTGATTTGGAGTGCGGCGGCTTGACGCCGCCTTTTTGGTTACCCAGGAAATTTCTACAAGAAAGCTCTCGACTCCTTCGCCCGATCAAAGCGGCGTCAAGCAGCCGCAGTCCAAATAAACCCAGCTACGTCCTCCCCCACCCATAAACCTGCGCAAGTTTGTTGCGGCCCTGCGTTCTTGGGACAAGTGCGTTTGAATCGTCCAAAGAAAACAAGAGAGGCCACCATGAAAAAACTTTCCCTGCTCGCCGTCGTCACGCTATTCGTCATGTTCATCTTGCCCGCCTGCACTGAAATCCCGGGCGATGCCATTCCGCCGGTCTTTGCGGCCGGTTGGACCGCACCAGTCAAAAAGAACATGCGCCCGTTTCAGTCGGACCGGGAGTTAGCGGCCTATCTTCGGCAAATTGCTGAGAAACAACGGCGCGCTCGCCAGGCCGTTGCAAAAAGCGAAAACTACGACGCCGCCGCCCCCGCGCCAACAACCGCCAGTTCTGTTGCCGGTTTGGCAAAAGGCGCCGCCGCGGACGAATCGATCACCAACGTACAGCACGCCGGTGTTGATGAAGGCGGCATCGTCAAGTTACACGGCGATCATCTGGTGGTGCTGCGCCGAGGCCGCTTGTTCACCGTGGAGATAGGTGGCAACGAGCTGAAACCGATATCCGTAGTTGACGCGTTTGGACCGGACATCGATCCGCGCAACACCTGGTACGACGAGATGCTGGTTTCGGCCGACACGATCGCGGTGATTGGTTACAGCTACGAACGCGGCGGCACCGAAGTTGGATTGTTCAATATCGACAGCGCCGGAAATCTGGCCTACCGGTCCACCTATCATTTGCGCTCAAACGATTATTACTCATCGCGCAACTACGCCAGCCGCTTAATTGGCAACAAATTGATTTTCTACAGCCCACTCTACTTAAACACCTACGAAGAGAATCCCTTTCAAAGTTTTCCGGCTGTGCGTAAGTGGCATAAGGGCGCTAAGCCAGACGAGTTCCAGCGAATAGTTTCAGCAACGCGCGTTTATCGTCCCGAACGCGACATAGAACTGAACTACGGAACTGCCTTGCATACCGTCACAGTCTGCGACCTTTCCAGCGGTGACTTTAAATGTGAAGCGACGGCAGTGTTGGGCCCGCCGGGACGCGTTTTCTACGTCTCGCCGGACGCTGTCTATGTCTGGGTAAACGACTGGGTGAATCGCGGTAACCAAACGCGAACGCAGTCGATGGTCTATCGCATGCCGCTTGATGGCTCGAGCCCCAGCGCGCTGGGCGTCGCCGGCGCTCCGATTGATCAGTTTTCATTTCTCGAAAGCAGTGACGGCAATCTGAATGTGCTGGTGCGCGCTGATTCAGTTGGCGACGGCATGTGGGGCGCGGAAGTAGCTGCGGGTGACGTCGCCTTGATGCGCGTACCGCTGAGCAATTTTTCTGATGGCAGCCAGGACGTACCCGGTTTCAACTACCGCAAGCTTCCGAAACCTTCGGGATACACTTTTCAGAATCGGTTCGTCGGCGATTATCTGTTGTACGGAACCGGTAGCGGCTGGGGCTATCCGCAGCAAACTGGTCGTTCCAGCCTGGTTGCAGTTCGTTGGGCCGGCGGCGAAGTGAACCGAATTCTGCTGCCGCACGGCGTGGATCGAATTGAGCAACTTGGCAACGATGCCGTGGTGATTGGAACTGACGGGACCGACCTGCAATTCTCAGCGGTGCGATTAGGTGAATGGCCCGAAGTCGCGGATCGGTTTACGCGCAAAGGAGCGTCGCAGGCAGAGCTGCGCAGTCAGGGATTTTTCTACAAACCCGATGGACCAGACTCTGGCACGTTAGGATTGCCGATTAGCACTCCGGCGCGTCCCGGTTATCAACACCTGTTTGACAGTTCTTCCGCAATTCTTTTCTTGCGCAACAAGTCACTGCACTTTGAAGCAGCCGGCGAGCTTGCGGCTCGTTCTGATAAGGCTGTCGACGACGCCTGTCGCGCTTCATGCGTGGATTGGTATGGCAACTCCCGACCAATTTTTGTGCAAGGCCGCGTCCTGGCGTTGATGGGCTATGAGATCGTGGAAGGAACGATGGGCGAAGGTCGCATGCGGGAACTGCGGCGAGTGAACTATGCGCCCGATCAACTTAAGTACAGAGCTGTCGCGGGTGCGTAAGCGCTGATATCACTCCTGATCGGCTTCATTTCCGAATTCAAGATCGGCCGTACTCAACCGGCGAATCCCGGTTTTGACTAACCCAGCGCGCGCACAATGCGCGTCCAGTCGTCGAGCGCCAAGGTTTCGGCGCGGCGCTGCAGCTCGACCTCCGCTCGACACAAGACAATACTCGCGCCGCCGTGAGCTTTCAGTTTTTCCTGCAATGGCGATGGAGCGTGACGCAGGTTATTGAGAATCGTTTTCCGGCGCTGGGCAAAACCCGCGCTGACAACCTGCCACAAAAGTTTTTCTTCCTGAACACTAAGAGCGATCCGCGGTCGCAGTTTCAAACGAACGACGGTGCTCCACACTTTAGGCGCTGGGCGAAATGAAGCTGGCGCCACAGCAAACAGTTTTTCAGTCTCGCAATAGGCTTCGACGAAGACCGAAAGATAGCCACGTTCAGCAGAACCCGGAGACGCGACAATTCGGTCGACCACCTCTCGTTGCAACATCAATATCAATTCGGTCAGACAGGCGCGCTGCTCGATCAGTCTCTGGAGCACTGCCGTGGCGATGTTGTAAGGAAGATTGGCAACCACGCGTGCGGTAAGGGCGGGACGTATTTCCGCGCAAATATCTGTAATCAACGCATCGTTCTGAACAAGTTTGAAGTTTTCATTTTTCCCGAACGTATCAACCAGTATTGGGATCAGGTTTCGATCAAACTCAATCGCCACCAACTGACCGGCGTGTTCGCTGAGTGGCGCCGTTAGCGCTCCTCTTCCCGGCCCGATTTCAACAATCGTTTCGCCGGGCTGCGGATCGAGCGTCTCGACTATTTTTCTGATGATTGATTTGTCAGTCAGGAAATTCTGGCCAAAGCGTTTTGATGGCCGATGAATGGTCGCCGAAGGCTGAACGATTGACGATGAAGGATGAAGTAAAGACTCCGCGCGATCTTTTTTCATCCTTCCGCCTTCATCCTTCAGACTTTTCCGGGTAGCCCGTCACTTCAATGTCTTCACCGCGCCGGACAATCTCGCTGTTCTGAAGTCTCAGCGCATCGACGAGCCGTTCAGCCCCGACGCCGCCGATTGCCGACGGCGCGTCGCGACCGCCGATAATTATTGGGGCGAGAAAGAACGAAACCTTATTTACCAGTCCGGCTTCGAGCAGTTTGCCGGCAACGGTAGCGCCGCCCTCGATCAACACGCTCTGTATCGAGCGCTTCCCAAGCTCAGTAAGAACGGCCAGCAAATCCCGGCCGTTTGCTTCGTCAGCAATAACTTCAACTCCCGACGACTTCAGCAACTCAAGCTTGGCGGCGTCCGCCTTTTGGCCGGCGAAGATAACCAGTGGCGTTTCTTTAGCCGTGGCCACGAGTTTCGCATTGGCCGGAATCTTCAAGTCCTCATCAAGCAGAACACGAATCAAAGCATTCCGGCGGGCTTGGCCCGAGCGATCGGTAAGTAGCGGGTCGTCAACCGCTGCCGTGCCTGCGCCCACCAGGATCGCGTCGTATTCATGCCGCAGTTGCTGCGCCCGCGCGCGCGATTCGGGACCGGTAATCCACTGCGACTCGCCAGTGCGCGTGGCTATTTTGCCGTCCAAGGACGCCGCCAACTTTAAGTGAACGAAAGGGCGGCCAGTGGCCATGAAGTGAAAATACTTTTCATTCATTTGCTGGGCCTCGCGCGCCAGCAAGCCCACCGACACCGCAATTCCGGCCGCGCGCAAATGCGCAAAGCCTTTGCCCGACACTTTTGGATTAGGGTCTTCGATCGGAGCTATCACGCGACTGACGCCGGCATTGATTAACGCGTCAGTGCACGGCGGCGTGCGACCGTGATGCGCATGAGGCTCAAGCGAAACGTAGGCAGTTGCGCCATGCGCGCGCGCGCCTGCTTGTTCCAGCGCATAAGTTTCCGCATGCTTCAGTTCTGCGTAAACGTAAAAACCTTCGCCGGCGATTTCTCCGGAAGCGGAAACAATTAAGCAGCCGACCAATGGACCAGGACTGACCTGTCCGCCGCCTTCTGCCGCCAGCGCGAGCGCGCGCTGCATGAAACGGTTATCCGCTTCGGTCCACTCGCCAACTTCGTTCTGCACTGTTGCTGTTGTTCGTTGCACGTGAGTCTTATTCAAACAGACCGTTGACATACAATTCGGGATCAAAGACGACCAGGTCGTCAACCTTTTCGCCGATGCCCGCGTAGCGAATCGGCAAACCGAGTTCATTCGCAATCGCCACGGCAATGCCGCCCTTGGCCGTGCCGTCGAGTTTAGTAAGCACGATGCCGGTGACGCCCGCAACTTTGAGAAACTGTCGTGCCTGTTCCAGTCCATTCTGACCGGTTACGGCATCCACAACCAGCAAGGTTTCGTGCGGCGCGCCTTCAACCTCGCGCGCAGCCACCCGTTTCATTTTTTCCAGTTCCGCCATCAGGTTCGACTTGTTGTGAAGACGGCCCGCGGTATCGACAATTAAGACATCCGAGCCGCGCGCCTTTGACGCCTTCAATGCGTCGAAAAGGACGGCGGCCGGATCGGTTCCCTGCTTTTGTTGAATCAAGGGAACGCCCGTGCGCTCGGCCCAGATTGCCAGTTGGTCCGAAGCAGCCGCGCGGAAAGTATCGGCGGCGCAAATCAGAACTTCGTTGCCCTCAGCTTTGATTCGTTGCGCCAGCTTGCCAATCGTCGTCGTCTTGCCAACGCCGTTCACGCCGACAATCATCATTACATATGGCGCTACGCCTGCCGGCACGCTTGTTTCGGAAGCGACTCCCTGGCGTTCGGACTGGTGCAGAATCTTAAGCAGCTCGTCCTTGATCGCCCGCTTCAGGGTGTCGAGATCGTTGATCTGTTTTCGTGCTACACCGCGCCGAACGGTCTCCAGAATGTGTTGCGTGGTGCTGACACCAATGTCGGCGGCGATGAGTGCTTCTTCCAGTTCATCCAAAAGATTTTCGTCGATCTGCTTCAGTCCCTGGAAAACCGTGTCGAGCCGATCAGAAAGAGATTCGCGCGTGGCAGAAACGGCGCGGCGAAAACGCGCAGAGAATTCCTGTTCAAGCGCCGCTTCCTGCGCTTGCAGTTCTTCGATTGAAAGATTGAGGCCCAGCACCGACGTCGCAAAGGGCGAGCGCGAGGGGACGGGCTTCTGGGAAATCTCGGCTTTTCTCGCGGTAGTTACTGGTTCTGAAGGAGCAGTCGGGGCCGGGGGCTTCGCGACCGGCGACTCGTAGGGAATCGGTGTAGGACCACCCGCGGTTGACGGGGGCTCAAGCACAGCAACCGGAGCCGCTGGCGAATCGACGGATCGCTCCGCCCGAACGCTCGCCTGCGGCTCGTCCTTCCGGACTTCAGATTTCGTTTCGGCGACCGCC
>JBDTTW010000234.1:0-3532 GCA_039930405.1 bacterium | reverse complement strand
ACCGGCACGTTCAGTTTCACTTCCGTAAACTTTCGCGTTGAGCTGATGTTTGGGTCGACCGACGATATCCTGATGGTAAACGGCACCAGCAAGCCATCGACGCTCTTGTAATCCTGAAAATCAACCTGCTCAGGAATCATGCCAATCATTGTTGTGGTACTCGAGACGCGACGGACCAGTAGGCCCGTGTCCGCATCAAAATACAGTCGCTCGCGCCGATTGTCTGTCGTCACGCCGCGCAAAACGTAAACCTCGCGGTCATTAATCTTGTCTTTGCCCCCAAACATCAAGCGCGTGAATTGCTCCTTGAGTTTGATGTCTTTAAACAGATCCGGATAGCGCCGCATGACCGCGAGCTCCTGGCCTTCGATTGCCCGGAGGCCGTGAGTGCTTTTTTCCCAACCGGAGCTGCCGTTGTACCCTCGCTCAAACACACCCTGCTTTGGCGTATTCAAAGCTACGTAAATCTTGTCTGGGCCCGACTGATAGACTTCGTAGCCCCAGGTGAGTCCGTTGCTGGTAAGCCATTCGCCTTTCATCGACCGCGTTTTCAATTTGTCGATGGCCGCGCTGCCGCCAAGCGCTGCGGTGTACTTCGCAAGAATCTCATCGGCGGTGGGCACTACTGGTTTTGCCTCTCCCGGCTTTGTTTCGGCCGTCGCGGGTCGCGGGGGAGCTTCCTGAATCGGAAGCTCGGGCACACCCGCGGGACGTGTCCGTCCGCGGTGGCAGGTGTAACAACTTACTTCCGTGTTGCCCTTAAAAGTATCTTTGTTAACTGCCAGGACCATCGTGATCATTTGACGGGCCGTGTTCTTTTCCGGTTTCGCATCGCTGACAAAATCCCATTTACCATCTGTGTTGACGTGACAATAGAGGCAACGGACGCCCAGCGAGGCGCTCATAAAATTCATCACCGGAACCAACTGCGAGTCAGGCAAGCCATTTAGCACTTTGATATTCTTTTTTGTTTGCTCAACCGTCTTCTCGGCAGGCGGCGCAACCGCAGCCGGCTGCTGGTTCGATGTCTGTCCCACCGGAGCAAACGCGACGAGTCCGACACTTGCAATGAAGAGCGCTGCTCCGCACATCACGAGAAAACGCGATCTGTTATTTGCCTGGTTTTTCATAGTCACCTTTGCAACGGAGCGGATATTAATGCGTTGAAGTTAAGCATACTAACAATTGGACGAGCATATTCGTCGATAACCGGATTCATTTTGATCGACCCGGCTGCGGACAGGCATTGCAAGATTAAGAGGAAAACTAGAACTTGTTAACCGATTCAGTGCGCAATTTTTGTCCACCGTTCCGGGCCGCTAACGCGTGCGTTTTTTGCGGAACGATGGCGTCCAACGTTTTGTAAATCTGCAAATAGATCTGTGTCTCGCGCGGGATTAGCGTGCGCCAGGCGCCGCCACCACGCCGGATGTAAAGCGGCAAGCGCGCTGCGTTTGAGTTATACCCAGCCGCGAGCAATTCAGTTTGGGTCGCCAATTTTGCGCTCAGCGCGTACTGCACGTCTTCGTTCGCCGCCAGGTCATTCCAGGTATCCTGCATGTAAAGCAACATCGCTTGAAGCGCGTTGGCGTGGTTACGCATGCCAACTACAAAGTCCGGTGTCAACCCCACGGCCGGATGCCGTTGCCTTACCAGGTTGTAGGCCCAGGGAATCATTTGGACCATGCCGCCGGCGCCGGCGAAGCTTACCGAATAGCGATACGTATCCGGTTCGTTCAAAGCGTAGAGCGCGTAGATTTCGTCAAACAGGGCCACCCGATTCTCAAGTCTAAAACGATCGTGGTCCACATGCTCAACCAGACAGAGGCGCTCAGCCACGTCTACGATTTGCGGCGAGATGAAGGTTCCCTTTTCGCGCAAGCGTTGCACCGCTAGATTCATCATTCGATGAATGTAGGCGCGACCAGCCCGCGACAGATCGGGTGAAAGCAAAGCCGGATGCGCGGAAGTGTAATAAGCCATCTCGCGAAAGACACCGCCCTTTTCGATCGGATACTGGACCACCAGCGGCACCAGCGACCGTCCCTGGGCATCAAAAATAGCAACAGCCGTGTTAACTCCGTTCGCCCGCACAACCCGCACAGTTAAGAGCGTCCCGAGCGAACTCATCATCGTGACTTCCGCGCCTTTGGTCAGGAAGGTGTCCTTGGCAAGCGTGATTAGATGCATGCGTCCGCTGAGATGATCAAAGGCCGCGAGGGTTACGAAATCAATCTGCGGCACGGCCAACGCGGCAGGCTGCGGACGCGATTTCAGCAGTCGCTCGGCCTCGGAAATCCGCGTCTGGATCACCGGTGGCGACAGCAACAACGAAGTCGCCGGCAACGGTTCCGGTCGTCGCGCGATGCCCGCAGGTCCCGCCACTTTCGGCACTACGTCCGTCCTGGTCCCGAGCTGCGTTCCGCGCGCCGGGCCTGAATCACTTTGCTGCTCGGCCGGAACATTCGGCCGCGGTTTTATGATATTCGTGGGCGTGGGCGTGGCAACTGGCGCCGCAATTCGCGGACGGCCGTCAGGATTTGGCGGAGTTTGCGCGGGAGTTCGCGCAGCAACAACGATCAATAAAACTGACAGGACGAAACAACTTCTTTTCATAAAGCAAATGCCAACTCTTTAACAGGTTCGCCCTGCGGCGCTGCCTTTGCGCCTAAGATTCGCCGATGGTTATCGAGTTGTCAACACCCTGCCCTGGCCGCCGCCGATCAAACTTACTTCCAACAAAAAAGAATCGCTCCCGACGACTAAGCGCCGTGAGCGATTCCTGAACAGAGTGCTAGCGAACCGGAATTCTTCTGACGAAGGGACTAGTCTTAACGGCTGGCAGACGAACCATTAAGCACGATGTTTTGATCGGCGCCGGCGAACGAGATGCCTATCAACTGTTTCTCTTCACCGCTGCCGGTTAACCGCAACTCAAATTGTCGCGACGCTTTGCTTTCTCGCTTTTCCGTGGTTGTGCCTGACTGCGCGATCACCTTGCCATCCTTGATGATCGACAACTCGCCCTTCTCGTCGTCGAACTTCAGCTGATACGTGCCGCTCTTGACCAGCGTTCCATTGACGGTGGTGTTTGTCGAAAGGGTAATGGATTCTTTTCTCACCTTGGCGAAGGCGCTGACTGCTGTGAGGGATGTAATTACAAATGCGATGCCGATTTTTGTAAGCAACGATTTCATCTCGAAACTCCTTGGCTAATTTGTGCGTCAATCTCCGTGGGGAGTGCTAGTAACAACGACGAACGATCTTTAAGGTTCCGCAAATCTAAGTTGGCCTCTTCTGCTTGCTCAGAAGTTAACGTTCGTCTGCTGCATAAACACCATGCAGACCTTTTCTGTGACAGACTTTTTTTAGGATTGCAGGTGAGGAGTTTCGTCTCTCGTCGCTGATCCAAAAATTTAGAGTCGCGTTTGAAAGTTTAGACGTCGAGCCAATCGCGCGTCATATCGCACCACAGAACCAGGCCGCGCCATTCGTTGAAGCGTGAGTAGTAGCGCGCAATTTTTTTGTCGCT
>JBDTTW010000233.1:0-11385 GCA_039930405.1 bacterium | reverse complement strand
AGCCGCGCCTCAACGCGCACTCGGGCGACGTCCAACGCCACCATCGTGTTGGCGACATCGGTCGCATTCATCAGGTGGCCAGTGGTCGAGATTGACGCTGAACGCGCGTCGGTGGCGAGCGCCACGCGAATGGTCGGTTCGTTCAGGGAATCAGCCGCGTCGAGTTTGTTGGCCGCACTAACGATCGCAGCAGGAGGCGCTTGCCACTGGGCGTTTTTTGTTGGAGGCGCGGTTTGAGAAGGTTCAGCAGTCGGCTGCGAGCGCCGTGGCCGGACGTCGCCCTGAGCGAAAGTCGAAGGAGCACATACGAGTTGTGCCAGGAGAATGGCGCTCAGGAAACGCGCGAGAAAAATGCGCACTGAACAAACCTTGGCGGTTTAGTCTTGGGGGCTCTACCGCGCGGTCATAGTACTACAATTCAGGCTACAACCGCGGATAAGAATGTGTGCGGAGTCAGGCTGCTCTTTTTTCGCTTATTGCTGGTGAAGCCGACTGCGGTAGTTCGTGCTTATTCTTACGCCCGTCGCGCCACCTGCCGAACACTTCTTTGGTAAGGCCAAAAATTGCGCGCCGATTTTGCCCGATCACTTTTAGCCAGGCACGTTTATTCATTTGCGGAAAATAGATGCCGCGGAAAAACAAGCGCATGATCAGATGGATAATACGGTATCTGACGTGTTGTTCTTTGAGAGCGTCGAGAGCCTGAAGATTTCGTTCGGGACTGTACGATCTGCTCCAAGCCTCATCCAATTCCGCTTGCGTCTGTGGAATCGACATCTTCAACGGCTCATGTGCCATTTGATAAGGCGCAAATTCCATCCAGTGCTTGGGTCGCGTCAGACGGTTCGCAGCCACTAAGCGATCGTAGAGCGGAGTCGCCGGGAATGGAGTTAACTGTCCAAAGACGGGTAAACCCGGAGGCCAGCTTTCGATTTGTTCCAAGGTGCGATCGGCAACGCCGGCCGTATCATTGTCCATGCCAAAGATAAAAGAAGTCACGGCATAGATGTTTCGCGCCGCCAGACGATTCAACACGGTCGCGTATTCCGCCGGCTTGTTGAAACTCTTGTTCATGTCCTTGAGGTTTGCAGTGTCGATAGACTCCATGCCTATGAAAACCCACTTACCATCGGATGCAGCAATCAAGTCCACCAGCTCCTCGTCGCGCAGCAGGTTAGCGCTGATCTGCGCCATCCAGGGCACCTGCGCGTTGGCGGCGATGATGTCGCGTAACAGCGACTTAGTGCGTTTGATATTGATCGCGAAATTGTCATCAATGAAAAAGACAATGACCTGACTGAGGTTTTCGCGCGCGTTCTTTTTAAGCGCCAGCAACTCATTGACGACACTTTCGTTGCTGCGGAATCTAATTGAATCGCCGAAGAATCCGGTGACAGTGCAAAACTCACAACCGTAGGGACAGCCGCGCCCTGACTCCATCGGAATCACGTGGATCGCCTGCCAGCCCGAGCCGTACCGCTTTAACAGAGGCCGCGCAAACTTTGGCACCATGTCGAATTGATCGAGGTCGATCTCGTTCCAGGGAATTGCTGGGTAGGGTTCCAGGCTTGGCTTGCGTTCCTTACCATTCTCGTCGACCGGAGCATAAATATCTTTCAAGCACCCATTGGCTGCGTCAGCCACAATTTGCGGCCAGGTTTCGTCTGCTTCACCGAGGGCGATAGCGTCCGCGTGACGTGGACCGCCGTCTTTTCCCAGGGCTTCGTCAGGAACTTCGGTAACATGGGGTCCACCCATCACAACCGGAATGCCAGCGGCGCGAACAGCGTCTGCCATGCGATACGCACGTGCGGCCATCCTGGTCATCGCACCAATGCCCACCAAACCGACACCCTCCTCGCGAATATAGTTCACCAGTTCCGTCTCATTCATTGGCCGCGCATTGCCATCAACCAGCAACACTTCATGCTCAGGCGGCGTGATCGCCTGAAGCAGAAACATCCAGAGGTGGGGCATGAAATTTCGAGTCACGCCGTTATCCGGGCAATAGAGCAATATCTTCATAAAGTAGTTCCTGTCATGTTCCTGCGATCAGGTGACCTTTGGCCGCGTGAATTGTTTGTAAAAAAAGAGCGGGAAAAGGAAAAATGACGCAATCCTAGCCAAATTTCGCGTGCAGCATACCAGTTATGTACGCTCCGGTACAGAGCGACCGTTAAGGGCTCGCTAGCGAATATCCCTTTGCTTTAAGTAGTTGCTGGCCTTCAGGACCTAGTACAAAACTCACAAATTGCCGCGCCGCGTCCTGTTTCGCCGAAGACTGTATCACGCCAAGGCCCTGATTGATCGGTCGATGGAGATTTTCTTCGACTTCAAGATAAGTGCCATCGCCGGTCTTAACGAACGCCAACGGGATGAATGCGACTTCTGCGTTGCCGGTTGCGGCGTATTGTCTTGCCTGCGAAACGTTCTGCGCATAAATGACCTTGGGCTCGATCTGAGTCCAAATGCCAAGTTGTTTAAGGCTCTCAACCGCAGCCCTTCCATAAGGCGCGACGTCAGGTTTAGCTATTGCGATGCGGTCAAACTGTTTTGCTGTTATGTCTTCGATTCTTCCAATCTTTAGCGCCGACCCGGCTGGCAGCCACAACACCAAGCGCCCCCGCGCGTAGATTGCGCGCGTTCCCGGCGTCAGTAAGCCGGCGTGGTCCAGTGAGTCCACGTGCTCAGTATCAGCGGCGGCAAAAACATCAAAGGGCGCGCCATTCTCAATTTGCTTTGCGAGCTCGGCGGTGGCGCCAAAACTGAAGACAACTCGAATACCGGTTTGACTGGTAAAGCGGGGACCGATTTCGGCGCAGGCGTCGGTTAGATTCGCTGCGGCCGCAACGACCAGTTCCTGGGGCGCGGTTGGCTTATCCGTTGGAGCCGCTTGATTACAACTTAAAAAAGCCAGTGCTAAACAAATGGTTGTGAGCTTTTTCATGAGTTTCAAACTACCTGTTTCCAGAACTGGCAAAGGTATGGTATAGACCAGTAATCTGCCCTTAATTCGATTAATTTGATTCCCAGGCGCCTGATTTGAGCAGGCTTGCGGGGCTTACTCAATCGGTCCAGGCCTGGATTTCACTTCGGCGGTTTGCAGATTATGGACTGGTACTAGTCAGATTCTATGTTAATGATTACTCACACCGCCATATCTGTCTTCTCCTTGCTGCTTGCCGGCGCAGGGCAACTGCCGCACGCCGATCTGACGACGACCATTTTTGTTGCTGAAATCCTCCTGATGCTTCTGGTGGGCAGGCTGCTGGGAGAGTTGATGCACCGTGTGGGGCAGCCAGCCGTTCTGGGCCAGTTACTTGCCGGCATTCTGCTTGGCCCAACCGTGCTTGGAAACCTCTGGCCCGCGGCACATCAGCTGATCTTTCCGAACACCCCGGAACAGAAGAAGATGATTGAGGCCATCTCGCAGCTAGGCATCTTGATGCTGCTCTTAATTGCGGGCATGGAGACAGATTTTGCGGTCGTCAGGCGAATGCGACGCACGGCATTCTTTTCGTCTCTCTCCGGCATTGTATTCCCCTTCGCCTGTGGTCTGTTGCTGGGAGAACTGCTTCCCGACGCCATGCTTCCTGAACCGGAGAAGCGGATCGTCACGTCCCTCTTTTTAGCCACGGCCCTCTCAATCTCGTCGGTGAAGATTGTGGCCATGGTGATCATGGAAGTGGATTTTATGCGCCGGAACATCGGCCAGTTAATCCTGGCCTCGGCGATTATCGATGACACTGTCGGGTGGATCATCATCGCGATGATCTCCGGCATCGCGGCTGAAGGCACGCTCAATATGAAAGGCGTGGGTTTCACTGTCGGCGGGACGTTAATTTTCCTCGTCGTGAGTTTCACCTTCGGCAAGAGAATCGTGGCCCATGTTATCCGTTGGACCAATGACAATCTGCGAATTGAATTCGCGGTGCTCTCAGCCATTCTCGTGCTCATGTGCCTGATGTCCCTCATTACGGAATTGATTGGCGTACACACGGTGCTGGGCGCCTTCGTGGTTGGCATATTGGTCGGACAATCACCGATTCTAACCAAACAGATTCAAGAGCAGATACGCGGCTTGATCATCGCTCTTTTCGCGCCAATCTTCTTTGCTGTGGCTGGTCTTAGCGTTGACTTGACCATCCTGAAAAATCTGAGTCTGATTGAACTCGCCGTCGGCCTTATTCTCATTGCAAGCCTTGGTAAGCTAGTGGGCTGCTACATCGGCGGTCGAATCGGACGATTGAGTCCGCGCGAAGCGATTGCGCTTGCGATCGGCATGAACGCGCGCGGCACGACGGAGATCATTGTTGCTACCATCGGACTCTCCATTGGTGTGATTTCGCAAGACATCTACACGTTGATTGTGGTGATGGCCGTCACCACTACGATGGCCATGCCACCAATGCTGCGCTGGGCGTTGACGCGCATCCCGCCCACCGGGGAAGAGAAGGAGCGGTTGGAACGGGAAGAAGCGGAAAAAAAGGATTTCGTTCCCAAGGTCGAAAGGCTCTTAATCACTGCGGATCAGAGCGAAGACGGCAAACTCGCCTCGATTCTGGGCGGCCTTTTTGCCGGTTCGCGTAAGGTCATGGCGACGGTGCTCGACCTGGGTCTTAAAGAACACGACACTAACTCAGTTGTAAAAGAAAAGATCGCGGACTGGGTCAGGATGTCAATCGAATTTGGTACCCGTACGGACCAGACGCAGAATGGAAGCGTAGCCGGGACGCCTGCCCCACTAGTCCAACTGAACACGCAATCTTCAAGCGAAGAAGCCTCGGTGGCAGTTTTGAAAGAAGTTAAAAAAGGCTACGACATGATGTTCGTAGGACTCGAGCAGTCGTTATCCAATAACGGTCACGAGAGTGATGCCTTCAACAACTCCATTGAGAAGATCGTCAGCGACTTCAAGGGCGTACTCGGTATCGTCGTGGCAAAAGACAAAATGCCTCCAAAACTACGGATGCGATCGATGGATATTCTCGTGCCCACTTCGGGTGCTGAATACTCGCGGCGCGCCGGCGAGGTGGCGATTGCCATCGCCAAAGCCTGTGGCTGTGGCGTGACCGCCCTGCACGTCTACCCGCCCCAACGGGAAGGTTCGTTGATACGACGGGTTGGTGAACATTTGAAGCCAGCGCGTGCGCTGGTTCGTGGCTTGCAAGAATTGGGTAAACGCGAAGGTGTGCCAGTGAAAACCGTGGTGAAGGTTCGCCGGGTTCCTGAATCAGCAATTCTCAAACAAATCAAGAAAGGCAAGCACAACCTGGTTGTGCTGGGCGTCAACGCCCGTCCGGGAGAAGGGGTGTTCTTCGGACATAAAGTAAAAGTCCTACTCAAGCGCGTACCCTGCTCGTTGTTGGTTGTCAGTTCGTAAACCGCTTAACCGAGCACCACTCGACCGTGCAGCGGACCCTGGAGGGGAACTAAGTGTGATTGCGGCTAGCAATCAATTTGCTGCTTCTAACGACTTCAGCGCGGCGACAGCGAGATTGTGAAAACGCCGGCGCACGCTGTTGATGTTTGCGAAGGGTAAAGCGCGGGCGTGGGTACGGTTGGTCAGAAGAATGAAAACTCTTTCGTGCTCCGCATCGATCCAGCAGCTCGTGCCGGTAAAACCCGTGTGACCAAAACTGTCGCCGGGCAGATCCGTTCCGGCGGTCGAATCTTTGGTCGCAGCCAGTTGCCAACCGAGCGAGCGCGCTTCTGCCAAACCCGGCGTCATGTTCTGTCGAAACAACTGGCACGTTTCCGGTTTCAATAATTTGCTTTCGCCGGCGAGAAATTGTTGGGCCAGCACAAAAGTCTCTTGCGCGGTCGAGAACAGTCCTGCATGTCCCGCGGCGCCGCCGAGAAAATGCGCGTTGCCGTCGTGTACTTCTCCCCAAATCAGATCTTTGCGCCACTCACGATACTCGCTGCCGCCGCTGGCGCTCCACATCTCGCGCTCGTAGGCATTGCCGATCTCGCACGCGGCAATTCTGGTTTGCAGCGCCTGTTCCGGATTGAAAAATGTGTGCTGGAGTTTTAGCGGTGCGATAATTTCCTGATGGGCGAGTTGTGCCAGGCGAGTACCGGTCATTCGTTCCAACAAAAGGCCCAGCAGAATAAAACTGAGATCGCTGTAGACGACGCGTGTGCCCGGTTTGTATTCCAACCGCAAGTTGGCAATCGCGCCCGGCGCGCGATCTCGCTCGCCTTCAGCAAGAACGTAGAGGGGCTGCCAGGCCGGCAAGCCGGACGTGTGGGTCAGCAAGTGGCGCACGGTGATGTCTTGTTTGTCAGTGCGATCAAATTCAGCCAGATAATGTGCGACGGAACTGTCGAGCGTTAACTCGCCGGCTTGGCTGCGACGATTGCATAGAAGACCGGTGACCAGCGGCTTGGTGAGGGAAGCGAGGTCATAGATTGTTTCGACGGCTGCGGGGATTGATTGCGGGTTGACGACCGCATTGCCACGCGCGTCCGCAAAAATCGCTGAACCTTTTTCGGCAACAAGGTAGACGGCAGAAGGAAAATCGCCAGCGGCGATACGCTCATCAAGAAAGGACGAAATCTCTGGGTTGGCAGTCATGCGGAACTAATCTGACTCAACTCACTGACGCCTGGATGCTGCGCATGTTCATGAATTCGTTCGAGCGCGCGCAAAGCTAACGCCAATGCCCGCCGGCCATCGCCGCCAGAAATCGGCGAGGGCAGTCCGTTTTGGGCCGCTTCAACAAACGACATGATTTCAGCGCGCAAGGGCTCAACATCGGTAACGTCAAGATTGTGAATTTTGACTCCCGGCCACGCGCCTTCGGCGGTCGGCGGCGCGAGACTGCTGATCGACGCATGACGAGTTGCATAGTCGATCGCGACGTAGTCGTGCGGCTGAAAGAAACGCATCTTCCTAATTTTTTCGGTGCCCACGCGCGACGCAGTAATGTTGGCAACGGCGCCAGATGCGAACTCCAGCCGCGCGTTTGCGGCATCTACTTTGTTCGTCAGGATCGGAATGCCGACCGCGTGCAGCTCAGTCACTTCAACTTCTTCGCCGACCAACCATTGAACGATATCGAGATCGTGGATCATCAGGTCGAGCACGACGTCGATGTCCAACGAGCGCGCGGTAAACTCGCCGACGCGGTGAATCTCAAAATAGACGGGTTTGCGCACGTGCGGGCGCAGCGCAATCAGGGCCGGATTGAAGCGTTCGAGATGGCCAATTTGCAAAAGTGCCCCGCCCTTGTCCGCGGCGGCAATCATCTGGTCGGCTTCGTCCAGCGTTCGCGAAATTGGCTTCTCGACCAGCACATGAATGCCGGCCTCAAGGAATCCGCTGGCGATTTCGCAATGCGACTCCGTTGGCACCGCCAGACTAACGGCATCGACCTTGCCGATAAGTTCACGCCAGTCACTTGCCCACGCGGTATTTCTTTCGGCTGCGATTGATTTAGCTGCGACCGCGTCGATATCGCAGACTGAAACAAACTGAGTGAGACCTTCAGCCGCGAGATCGAAATGGATGCGCGCGTGTTGGCGGCCCAGGTGGCCCACGCCTATGACTGCGGTGCGTAACATGGTGTTGTTGTCAGTAGTCAGTTGCCAGTTGTCAGTAGTGATAAGAGTGGTTAGGTGTCTCGCGGTTCAGTTTGTCACTAGCTTAGATTTCGTTGATACTCTTCCCCGCAATTGACCAGTCGTTATGACAACCAAAAATTAGGACGAACAACTTTCCAAAGACGAACCACTGACGACTGACAACTAACAACTGACAATCTTGGGGCGACTATACTTGCAACCTTCAATTCTTGCCAAGCGCGGCAGTATTCTTCTTTTTGTCGCCTTCATTCTCTTTTATCTCTATGGGCTGGGCCATCTTCCTTTTATTGGTCCCGATGAACCGCGCTATGCCCAGGTCGCTCATGAAATGTTTCTGCGGCGCGATTGGATTACACCAACGCTTGGTGGCTACCTGTGGTTTGAAAAGCCCGCGCTCCTTTATTGGATGGAAATCGCGGCATTCAAGCTGGTAGGCACTTCTGAATGGTCGGCACGCCTGACCGGCGCTCTTAGCGGACTACTAACCGTCGCAGCCGTCTTTTGGATCGGCCGGCGCACGGAACGAAGTGCAACGATCTCAGATCTCGAATCTGAGATTTCGGCCCAGCCCGATCTGAAATCTGCGATTAGCAACAACAGGTTTGGCTCACTCGGCTTTTGGAGCGCCTTCGTTGCCGGAACGAGCGGCGGATTGATCGCATTTTCGCGGGCCGTAAGTTTTGACATCCTCATTACGATGACCATTGCCTGGGCGCTCGCATTCTTTTTTGCGGCTGAGCTTGAGATTGATCAGAAATCGCAGCGCCGGCTTTTGCTGGGGTTCTATTTCGCCATCGGAGTTTCACTGCTTGCGAAAGGATTAGTGGGGTTTGTTGTTCCGTTTGGTGTGATTGGCGCTTATTACACGCTGCGCGGCAGCGCGCCAGCGCGAAAGATTTTGGGGAGCATCGCCTGGGGCATTCCGTTGGCACTGGCGGTGTCAGCGGTCTGGTACGGCCCGATGTTTTGGAAACACGGCACCTTGTTTTTTGACGAGTTCGTCATCAAACATCATTTCGAGCGCTACGCTACCAATAAATATCATCATCCTGGCGCAATTTATTATTACCTGGAGATTCTGCCGTTGCTGGCGTTGCCGTGGAGCGCGCTGCTGATCGATGGCTTGCTGAAAGCACGCAAGGTATTTTGGAAAGGGAGCGACGATCCCGTCAGCCGGCTGCAAACTTTTGCGCTGGCGTGGTTACTGCTGCCGCTGATCTTCTTCAGCATCTCTAGTTCGAAACTTCCGGGATACATCCTTCCTGTCTTACCGGCCGTAGCGCTCCTGGCCGGTTCGCGGCTGGCGCACCTTCATTCCGATTCCAGGAACAATTGGGCCATCAAGGCAACTGGGGCATTGGGCCTGTTGTTCGCGATCGCGCTGCTGGTTGTGGCGTGGCACTCCGGCAAGTTATCCCTCGCTGTCCTAATAATCGCGGAGTTGGGAGCAGCGGCCGGAACGGTAGCTGTGTTCTTCAATCGCAGCAGACAGACTGCGGCATTTGTGATCGGCGCAACAACCTTAGCGATTGTGATGATCGCGGTGCATTCAGTCGCGCCAGGACTGGTCGATTCCCAATCTTCCAAAAGATTGATTCAACTTGCCGACCAACGGGGTTATGCGCACGCACCCGTATTTGGATTACAGCGAGACGATCGCGCTCCGGAGTTTTACGCCGCGGGCCGGGTCGTTTATGGCGAAGACCACGAGCCCGTCATGTACGATGGCGTTGGCCAGGTGATCTATGAAACTCATTTGCGCAAAGAAACTCTCCTGGTTTTGATTCCCATGAGTGACGTTGGTGGTTTGAGCCAGGCCGAGTCAGTGCAAATCGATGTGATTGCAAACAACGGCCGGGTAGCGATCGTGGCAGTCACGCCGTTGTGAGTTGAAATTAGTGAAGGTTTTTTGAGAAGAAATCTATCACCGGGCGATCATAGCCTTCGCCTTGTTCGCCAGTAGCTGAGGGCAAAGTATATCCGGTCAACGGCAAATCCAGTTTTGCTTCGACGTTTGCCTGGTTGGGAAAGCAAGGCTGCACGGCAGCGGTAGAATCGCGCAGATAGCCATCATCCGCGCCCGCGAGCAAGAGCACTCGCGGCTTCTTCAATTCACTTGCCATCTGACACGAAGAACCGTTTTGGTAACGGCCCAGGAAGTAGATCCGCGTGGCCAGGCGCGCCACCGAAAGAACTGTATTGTTAGTGACACCGATATGGTGGCTTACGCCCGCGTTCAGCAACTCATCAGAACTGCGCGGCAATGAATCAAGGACCAGCACCCGTACCGTCGAATCCTGAACTGCGGCACGCACGGCAGCGTACGCTCCTAATTCAACGCCATAGACTCCAAAAACGTCCGCGGTCAAATGCTCGCGATTTGAGCCTTTCAGTCCCCGCAGGAAGTCCAAAGCGGCGAGCACATCGTCGCCTTCTTTCATTCCGAAAGTGGAGGTAGTTATCGGCGGATTCAAACCGTGGCCGCGCAAGTCGGGCCATAGAATAGTAAATCCGGTCGCTTCATTCAGCTTGATGCCAAGGTTGAAAAGCCAGGAACGGTCGCCGCTGTACCGGTGCAGAAGCACGATAGCGGGCGCGCCTTCAGCTCCACGCAAAAGCCATCCGCGCGCGGCAGTCCCATCCCGATTGCGCCAATTTTCGTCCGTGACCTTCAATGCTGAGCCGCTGATTTGAGAAAACGATTGGGGCGTAACCAGATATGGCTGTCGGGGCGGGCGGGTGATTCCGCGAACAATCGAAATTAGTGCAATGACGCAGGCCAGCACCAATACAAGAAGGATTGGCAAAAACGACTTGAATAACTTTTTACCGAAACGTCGTCGGGGCATCGAGATAAAAGTTGGATGGAATAGATCAGTTAGTGGTCCCTAACGCGTTACGTTATCGACCTGGGGTTAAGCCATCCGGCGTTCCCGTTCCTTTCGTAAGAATGCGGTCATAGTCTGCGACAGTATTGATGTTATCAAAAAAGCGTTCGGCTCCAGGCAGGTCGTCGATCTCGGCAAATGGAACCCACCGCGTCAGCACGGATTGTAGCAGAGCAACTGGTTTTCGTTCGCCGGAATTGATCAACTCCTCGGCCCGGCCCAGGCACCGCTCAGTTTGATAAAGGGTGCAAAGCGGTTGCGGGATGCCATCGCTTTGGATCGGTGCGACCGCCGCGAAATCTTTTCGTAGACTCGCCAGGCGGTCGAAAAGTTCAGCCGTCACAAAAGGAAAATCGCACGCGACTATTAGGCACCAGGTTGCATCGCTTGAAGCAAGCGCCGTGTGCACGCCGCCCAGCGCTCCCCAGTTGGGATAAACGTCCGGCAGGTAACGCAGTTTGGTCGAGTCCGCGGCCGGCTTGCCCACCACAGTAATTTCGCTGCTGATACTTGCGAGTGCCGCCGCAACGTGCTCTACAAAGGTCTTGCCGTTCAGGATTAACTGCGATTTGTCGGTTCCCATGCGACGCGATGCGCCGCCGGCAAGGATGAAAGCTGCGATGGATTCGATCGAAATGTTAGTTGCCCCTGGCCAATTTAGCTCGTTGGTAAGGCTTGGCAAAAGTTCGGCGGAAAATTAGCACGCCATCCGCCAGTCGACAAGGAACGATCTGGCCCGATCGTGCGTCTAAGAAAGCAGCCCGGCGGTTCTTCAGTTGCGGCTTTAGCTGCGGTGCTCATAAGTAGCTTGACCCATGTAGGGTCGAAAGCTATAGTCCAACAACTGGCGTCCGGCGCCGTCGATTTGCATAACAAAGAGGTTTTAATGAAAAGATTTGCCAACGTT
>JBDTTW010000232.1:0-3024 GCA_039930405.1 bacterium | reverse complement strand
TTGCACGTGTGAATACCGTTCGATAGTCATCAACTCTTCCACTTTCACCGAGCCATACTCGGCAACTCGTCCCAGGTCGTTGCGGCCCAAATCGACGAGCATGACGTGCTCGGCAACTTCTTTCTCATCTACCCGCATTGCTTCACCGAGACGCCGATCTTCCAACTCAGTCGCGCCGCGCGGACGGGTACCTGCGATAGGACGATATTCCAGTTGGCGTCCGCGGCAACGGACCAGCATCTCTGGCGAAGCTCCCAGGATTGTTTCGTCATTAAGCTTCAGAAAAAACATGTATGGAGAAGGATTGGTTGCGCGCAGTGCTCGATAGATAGCCAGCGGCGCAGCGCAGGTTTTTCGCGTGAAGCATTGCGAAAGAACCACCTGGTAACAATCGCCGGCGAAGATATGGTCTTTGATTGTTCTGACTGCGTCTTTGAAGGACTGACGTTCAAAGTTAGAACCAAACAACGCAGCACCTGCTGCCTGTTGTGCATCGACCGCTGTGTGTTTTGCCACGGGCTTTAGCAGCGCGCTTTCGTAGCGCGAGATCTGCTCGATAGCGTTTTGGTAGAGCGACCCCAAGATTGCTTGATCGCCATGAGCATCCTCGGTAAACACCACTGAAACGATTTGGGTGGTGTTGCTGCCGCGTTCGATTGCCACCACGGTTTTGAAGAACATCCAGACTGCGTCGTCGTCGCCAACGTCAGCTTTCTTTGCAAACGCCGTTTCAAACCAATGTGTTGCCTGGAAACCTAAATAGCCGACGGCACCACCAGCGAGAGGCGGCAGGCCCGCGATTGGGGCAAGTGTTTTCGTTCTAAAATATTCTGAAACGAACCTGGGCGCGGGTGACTGCAGAACTTCTCTGCCGGCTGCCGTTTCGATGATGGTTTGATTCCCACGTCCGCGCACGATCAACTCCGGCCCAACGCCGATGAATGAATGTCGAGCGAGACTTTCGCCACCTTCAACCGACTCAAACAGAAACGAACAAGCCGCACTTGTTGCGAGCCGTTCAAAGGCATCGATCGGATCTTGAAAATCGCCGGCAATGGTTCGTACGACGGGAACGACATTGCCCAGAGACGCGGCCTGCTCAAATTCTTCAAATGATGATGGAGAAACTAGTGTCATAGTCTTACGGCTACTGATCAACCTACTGCAGTCTCAACCGGAGCAATCACGTCATGGATGGCCCGTACTTCAGCGATGAGCTGCAAATACTCCTCAAGTCTCAACGATTGAGCTCCATCTGAAAGCGCGCGTTCCGGTTGATTGTGGACCTCGATGAGCAGCCCATCCGCTCCGACAGCAACTCCAGCTCGAGCGAGTGGTCCCACCATATAGCTCTTACCGGTGCCGTGGGACGGATCCACGATTACCGGCAAATGAGACACAGCCCGCACAGCGGGAATGGCAGCGAGGTCGAGCGTGTTGCGCGTGTGCTGAGCAAAGGTGCGAATACCCCGCTCGCACAAAATCACGTTGTAGTTGCCTTCACCCATGATGTACTCAGCGGCCAGCAACCATTCCTCCAGCGTCGCCGACAAACCGCGCTTAAGCAGCACCGGAAGATGCGAGCGGCCTGTGCGACGCAGCAGAGTAAAGTTCTGCATGTTGCGCGCCCCAATTTGAATTACGTCGCCATACTTTTCGATCAGATCAACGCCCGCGTCGTCGACCGCTTCAGTTACGATTCTCAAGCCAAAGCGCTCGCGGACTTCAGCCAGAATCTGCAAAGCTTCTTCGCCCAATCCTTGAAAGGCGTAAGGCGAAGTTCGCGGTTTGAAGGCTCCGCCGCGAAAGAATTTCGCGCCGCTTCGCTTTACTGTCTCGGCAATCGCGAAAGTTTGTTCACGGCTTTCAACCGCACATGGACCGGCGATTATGGTCAGGTTGCCGTCGCCGATTGTGGCATCGCCCGAGCGCACAATCGTCTTTTCGGCTTTGAGATCAAGACTAATCAATTTGTAGGGTTTGGTGACTCGTATAACTTCCGCCACACCGGGCAAATTTTCAAAGTGATTCGCGTCAATCGCGCCCTGGTTGCCGGTAAGCCCAATCGCAGTGCGCATTGCGCCCGGCAAAGCGTGCGGCCGCAAATTAATATCGGTAGCAACGCGAATAACTGTCGCAACTTCGCGTTCAGTTGCATTTGTCTTCATTACGATAAGCATGATGACCTCGGTCTTACTCCATTTTTCCGGGCATAAAAAAACCCGCCGCCAAAACTTGGCAGCGGGTTTTTGGAACAGCCGATGTGGCTTTTTTAGTGCCTACATCTCACGCCAAACAACACAGCCGCCAGGACGAACGCTCCACCAGTACCAGGCGGCGTTGATTGTGCGGCTGTTGTAGTTAGTCGTTTTCATTTAAAGAGTTCGCTTTGAATCCGAGTCACCTTTATACGCTCTTGGGGAAATTCTTGTCAACCACTCGTCACTGCAAACACGGACCCCTTTTCATTTGAGGCGACCGAGTGGCACTGAGGTCGCCTCAAACCAAACTGCATCAGGGCCCACTAATTGCGAGGCCCGTAATTCAAGCTGCGTCACTTGTGCTGCGCTCAAGCCACTTAATTTGTAGCACTCTTGTTTGCCTTGTCGTCGCCGGTGGGAAAGCCGCGTTTCTTCATTAACGCCTCAACCCGTGCGTCGCGACCCCTAAAAGAGCGATACCCTTGAGCCGGATCGATGGTGTTGCCGACGGAGAAAATATACTTGTACAGACGCCTCGCCACCTTTCGATCGTAGGGACCGCCGCCCTCGACGAAAGCCTGATACGCATCAGCGGTCAACACATCCGCCCAAAGGTAGCTGTAGTAGCCCGCCGAATAGGCGTCGCTGGAAAAGATATGCATAAAATGCGGCAGCCGGTGACGCATGACGATTTCATGCGGCATGCCGAGTTCCGCCAGCGTTTCTTTTTCAAAAGCGTCCGGATCGATTTTCTTGTCGCCGGCCAGATGCAGTTTCATGTCAACCAAAGCGCTCGCCAGGTACTCAACCGTAATGAAGCCCT
>JBDTTW010000231.1:0-5582 GCA_039930405.1 bacterium | reverse complement strand
CTGATCCCGGCCGCATCGTAAAAATTGAAGAGCCGGCGATCAAAGCGACGATCCTTACGCCGGAAGAACACCTGGGCGGAATCCTGGCTCTGCTGGAAGAAAAGCGCGGCCAGCAAAAAGGTTTTGAATACATCACCTCGAACCGGGTGATGCTGACTTACGAGTTGCCGCTTAACGAGATCGTTTTGGATTTTTATGATCGCTTGAAATCAACTTCGCGCGGGTATGCTTCGCTCGATTACCACCTCGCGGGTTATTGGGAAAGCGATCTGGTCAAGCTCGATGTGCTGGTGGCTGGCGAGCCGGTTGATGCGCTGTCGTTAGTGCTTCATCGCGATACTGCGGCAGCCAAGGGGCGCGCGCTGGCTGCCAAGATGAAGGAGCTCATCCCGCGCCAACTTTTTGAGGTGCCCATCCAGGCCGCCATCGGCGCAAAAGTCATTGCTCGCGAAACCGTCAAAGCGATGGGCAAGAACGTGATTGCCAAGTGTTATGGCGGCGACATCTCACGCAAACGCAAGCTGCTCGAGAAACAGAAGGAAGGCAAGAAGCGCATGAAGAAAGTTGGCCGCGTCGAGATTCCGCAGGAAGCGTTTCTGGCAGTGCTGAAAGTGAACGAGTAGCTTTACTAACTTGTTGATCGCGTAAAGCAGACTGTTAGTTTGCGCTGGTTGCAGGTCATTCAAGTTTGAGTGGCAACGAACGATCGCAAATTAACAGTTTGTCTTACGAGGAGCGTAAGCGGTCCTGGTTGGCGGGGCCGGCAATAAGACGCATCACGGCGTGGCCCACCACTACGATACCGGCATAGGTACCAGCATCCGCGAGGAGCGGAGCCACTCCCGGCGCGAACACCATCCACTTGGGAAACATGGACGCGATAAAGTAATCCCGTGGCGCGCCGATGATCGTAACAATAAGAGTGAACACCGCCAGGCCGCGCCATCCGAACCGGCGCGCCAACCGCCAGGTGACCAGGTAGATTGGTGTGAGCGAGATCGTGAGTCCGAGGTAGAAGATCGTCATGATGTACGGTGTCGAGGCAAACAATACCTGCCACCAACCCAAGCGTTCGCACAGCGAGATCGCGCCCAACCCCAGCAACCCGGCCACGCCCCCACCCACCAGTGCTCCCAAAACGCGTCGCACGGTCGAGCGCGTAAAGTAGATCACGGCGACAAGCTCTATCAGATACGCGCCAGCCCAAAGAATGATCTGCTGCGTTGTCATTTGCCTGTTGGAACCGTCCCACGAACGTGTCAAGTCTTCGCAAGGAGAATATGAAAACGCAGACTCGCGGCACCGCCATGTGCCGATGAGTAGTGAAACCTCTCGATCAGTTCGCCGCCGTTTGCTTCGATCACGCGCCGGGAGGCGAGGTTGTCAGCATCAGTTACTATTTCAACGAATGCCAGTCCCTCCGCTTTCGCTTGCGGAAGCAGCAACTGCAAGGCGCGGGTTGCGTAACCCCGCCGTCGCTTCCAAGGGACCACCGCATAACCAATGTGACCGAGACAATAAGGAGGCAGGTCTGTAGTCCCCGGCTGCCAACGTAAACCAATTACGCCGCAGAATTCCCCATCCCACATCCAGCGCGAGTAACCAGGCAGACGAGGAACCGTACTACCGTCTGGCAGAATAATGGGCGGCCCTTTCGCCTCGCGATCGATTTGTTCAGCAAGGAAACGCCCGGAATCCTGTGCAATGCGCGCAAGTCCTTCTGCTGCAGCCTCGGGCCTGCGGTTGTCCGGGGACCAGTCGTGCTCAAGCGCGTGAACATAGCCGGACAAGTACTGCGTGGCAGGCCAAACGAGTTCCAGCGATTGATCCAACATGAAATGAGATGCGGGCGAAATGTGGCACAGACCCTGGTCTGTGGCTGCCGACGAAACCACCAGACTAAACTCTATGCTGCTCAGTTTATCACCAATAATTAGCTCGACTACTTAACTCTCTTCGTTAGGCGAGATGTCGTCAGGCCTGTGGGTTTTCGCCCTGGCATATTCAACCCAATCACCCGAAGTAATTAATTTCTCAAGACGATAAAATTCAGGGTTTGGTTCGTAAGTCCAACATCTTGCTCGCTGCGCACTGAAAAAGATTTCAACCGGCTTGCGCACGTAATTGCTTGACGCTTCAAACTCATCCAACTCGCTAAGAAGGTGATCATCAACTTCATAGACTTCGCCGTTAACTAATGAGTTCGACTCATCGAGCAGCAAGCCGGGATAGGGGCCAAGATCATAGAGGCGGCCGTTTACGTTAGCTTCAGCAATAAATTTTGACTGGGGAAAGCGTAGCGACATGGAACCCGCAGTGCCGCGCCGCAAACTTCCATATATGAATATGAAATGTCTATTCATTCAGGCTTCGTTTATTCCTTTGCGGCTGCTGGCGCTTCGCGGCGACTCTTCAGGTAGCGACGCATCGCGCCAACTCGCTCTTCCCAATCGGGCAGGCGCTGCACCACCGGCTCAAGATGCTTGAGGTAGAAATACGGCGGAATGCCGGGGACCGCGCGAAGCTCTTCCAGAAAGGGTTGAAGCTTGGCGTACACCAGCACGTGTTCTGTATTTATGGCATTGAACATTTCATCGCTAATGGCGCCGAGAACCACGAACGCCGCGGCCATGTCCCAATATGAAGCGACCATCCGAAAATCGGCACTGTGGTCGCCAACCAGGACTTGGAGAATATCCTGCGTACTTTCGGGATGGAAACCGGTGGCAAACCAATCGCGCGCCTTGCGCATGGTTTGCTCAGATCTCAACTCATACAATTTGAGAATGCCCATCATGCTCTCATGCTCAGTAGTCATGGAAAATTTCCTTTCGGACTAAATACGGATTCGTCACTTGTTAGCTGGCGTCCACTACCTCGATCGTCTTCAGCATCGGCACGCAGGCTATCTCGACTCCGGTGGATAAACGGTATTTCGATTGCTCTTGCGCTTTATATCCTGCTCTGGTGTAGAACGGAACTGCATTCAAAGACGCGTAAAGGTGCAGCACGCTGAGACTGTGCGCGCGCGCTCGCTCATCCAACTCGCGCAACAGAGCGAAGCCAACGCCACGCCGGCCAGCTTCTGGACTTACATAAACGGCTTCGACCTCACCGTTTTCCGGGTTGAGTACGGCGAACCCCACAACCACGCCGTCATCCTCAGCTACAAAAACATCCTTGGTGCGTATCGAGTCCACATAGCTTTCCGGCTTCTTTGGGATGGCCCAGGACTGAATCTCTTCGAGGGTATAGAGACTGGTGCGAATTCCCGCGACGGCTTGCAGAGTGTACGCGCACGATTGCCTGGCAATCTTCTTCTCGGGCCCTGCGAATTGTAATCATCTCTTGCTAAGGCGATCGCTTCAGCAATATTAAGCGGCGATCGTGAAAGTCAGCCGAAACGAACTGAGGCAAATTCTTCGTTGTCTGAGCGTAGCCTTCAACTTCTTATTAATATTTTTTGGCCTTGATCCACTTAATGCAGTCCGCGGATTCACACTTACACTCGAAATCCCAGGGAGATGCAGCAATTGGATGACGTAAATAATCGTAAGTGATCTCCTCATTCGCCTTAATCTCTTTTAAAGCGATAAGCATTCCCTGCTCGTTGAATGCGCCATTAGGATCACACGAATGATTAGTCAGGTGAATAGGCATCAATTCTTTGGACCAGTAATCAAAGGGATAGATGGCTTCGCCCTTGAGGAAAATCCGGGAAGCAAACAAGCCTCTTCCTTTATGGTTCGGATCCTCTCGAACATGAAAATCTTTTGTGACTGACAGCGACATACGAATCGACAAATCACTTGAGCCCCAGCAGATCCCAAAGGTTTCCATACAGGTCTGCAAACACAGCGACCATGCCGTAACTCTCTTTCTTCGGCTCTCTCACAAAACTTATTCCTTTGGAAACCATGTCGTTGTAGTCTCGCCAAAAGTCATCAGTGTTGAGAAACAGAAACACTCGCCCGCCGGACTGATTGCCAATGAACGGTTCCTGTTCTGGTTTTGCTGCTCTGGCAAGTAACAAGGTAGTTCCGCTCGATCCTGGAGGAGCAACCACTACCCAACGCTTGTCTTGCTCTGGCTGATAAGTATCTTCAACCAAGCTGAAATGGAGCTTCTTTGTGTAAAACTCGATTGCTTCGTCATAGTCTCTAACGACTAATGCTACATGGACTATTGATTGTTTCATTTTTGAAGAGCAAACAAGATCAGCAGCGACTGTGTGGGCCAGAAAGTGGGGGGCCGTTTCATATTGGCTAATAGCTACGGGCAACCCACTGTGTTCATGCTCTGCACCAACACCGGCCGTTTCCAACTCGCGTTTAATTCCATTCCCTTGAATTGACGCGACGCGGCGACTATTTAAAAAGAGAATGCAGACAATGCCAGTGTGGATCCTACCAAAAAATATTCTAATCCAGCTCGGCTAGTCTGGCCCGGACCAAATCCTTCACCAGTTTTCTATCGATAAGCGAACCGCACGATTAATGGCGCACCTCTGAGAAGGTAAATCCCGGCAGCGGTATACAGCAATCCCAAGATGAGATAGTAACCGAATGAGTTATGAGTACTCGTGTAATTCAACAGCATGAGCGCGTAGTCGACCAAATCCCGCAGCCCGTGCGCTAGCGTGAGAAAACCAGTGATTCGCAGCGCCAGTGAGAAAAGTTTTTTCGATTCCCTAATTGGCACTCTTCAGAAGAGAGTCTCAGATGCCGAACGATAGAAGTCAGCGACGCGGGCGCTAGCCCGCGTTCGCTGCACTGAATTTGATAAGCGCTGGGTTCATGGAGCCTTAGACCGCTCCAGCGTCGCGTGCGACCTGGAGCGTGTCGAGGTATTGCTGGAACTTAACGGCCCGGCCGTCGCGGATCGTCCAGACGTGGGCGACCTGTGCTTTGCGTTCCTCAGCTTGCCCGTGAAACCTGAAGTAATAGTAGCCGAGAGCCACAACTCTCTCACCGCCGTTGCACTCAAAGATCTCGTCCGCGTCAAAGACGAGTTTGTCGAAACCCGCCGTTAAGCGTTCGAAAACGCCTGAGCGCACCTCAGCGATCCCGTGGTACGGACTGCGGTCCGCCAACGGCGAATTGTCAGCCACAATCCAGACAATGTTGTCAGCCAAATACGACATCACCGCTTCGTAGTCGCGTTCGCTTAAATGTGCGTACAGTGTTTCAATATCGGCGATGGTATTCATGCTCGATAGCATAACTTGGAGAAAGTTTGGTGCCAACCGCAAAGCGAGCCGCAAGGACCAGCGAGACAACCATCTTCGAGTCAGAGCGGGCGAGAAATGCTTCTGGGTTCATTTGACGGCGAAGCTAGCGCCGAACGTCTGAGTTGACGCGGCGCGCGCGATTAGCATTCAATCTGGAGGAACAAGATTACTTGAGAGACATGCTATCGCGCCGTCAGCTGCAAGGCGCCATCAAAGAGAGTGTGCCCTTGACCACTGACCGGGCGGTCATCAACTCTTCCGTGTTAATGGTCACCGAAGTGCTGGCAAACCAACACACCCTACAATGAGGTCAAGTACCTGGAGAGCTTACGTAAGCAGGGTTCGCCACTAC
>JBDTTW010000230.1:0-4187 GCA_039930405.1 bacterium | reverse complement strand
AAATCAGACTGCGCCGCACGCGCGGGTCTGGGGGAAATCCGAGCGACGCAGTAAAAGCGCCGGGCCCTATTTGGTAAGTGGTTCGAGTCTAGCAAGCGGTCTTGCGCAGCGTCAAGCTAATCCCGGATCAACTTCCAGGTGAAAAGCCGAACAAACTGCGCTGCTAATTTTTTTGGGGCGCCGGCGAGAACGGCAGCTCAACAATCTTCGCTTGATCCGCGCTGGTCGCATTCGGGTAAAAAGTGGTTTGGTATCCAGTGCGCCCGGCGTTTGGGCCGCCGAAGAAACCGTCATCGTTCTGGCCGACTGCAACCTTGTAACGGCCGGCACGCAAGCCGAACATGCGGTAAACACCGCGATCATCCGTCTGAAATAACAGTCGAGGTGAGAAAAACGGGCGTTGATTTGGTTGGTCCGCTGAGATCACGCTTACCCGCTGTTCTATGACCGGTCGACCGTCGGGCTATGTAACCTTTCCGGTAATGACGCAACTGCGCGCCATCGGAAAGTTGATGTCGTCCACATTCTCGCCCTCCGACAAAAGCAGCGGCGTGCCCACCTGGTTGACTGGATTCGAATCCGTTAGCACAAACAACGGCGACATCGGTGCCACATAGTAAGTTCCGGGTGGTAAGTTAACGATGTGATAATTGCCGTCAGCGTCGGTCACAGCTTTACGAGGAGGCATTGCGGCGGAGGAGAAATTGTTGGTTCGACAAACCCACAAAAATCCCGCCTCGTCCCTTGCCTCCTACCGGTAACGCGTCCCGAAATGCTGCCAGTTGGAGGCTTCTTGACGGTTTTTGTTTGGGAGTAGGAAAGCGACGGCAGGGCGGCACAAAAAGAGAGCATTACCAGGACGATTGTATTTCGAGTGAGGAAACTCATAAGAGTAACCGGTTTGCACTTGGGCGAAGGCCGGCATTATACGCGAATGAGGCAACCCATGTCTGCAACCAAAACAATGCAGTTGTCACTTTACAGATCATCCTGCTAGGATCGATTGCCGAACCGACACATAATGTCCGCGTCATCAGTCGGCAAGGCATTCGCATAACTGATAGGTTCTTCCTGAGCTTCGCTTTCATACGTCATGGCCTTCCTAAAGATTACCGATGCGAGTGGCAGACAGTGGCAATACGACTTTGTGCCATCGTCTGTGTGCTCGATAGGCCGTGCGCCTGACAACACAGTCGTGCTGGATGATCCGCGCGCGTCGCGTTACCACGCGCACATCAAGCCGGGCGACGATGGTTCGTTCACTGTGATTGACGGGGCAGTCATCAACGGACAGTTGCGCCGCAGTGCGAACAAAGTCTTTGTCAACGGCGGGGCCCACCTTGAGCACCAACTAAAGAACGGCGATCGCATAACTATCGGCGCCAGCACCCTGCGCTTTGAACAACAGGCAGAAGAGCGCACTACGGACGTTCGTTATGACGACAAGCCGCTCGGCCACACTCAACTTCTAATCTCTGCCAATGACGTGATGCACACCGTGCTTCACGGGAAGACTGAGATTCCGTCAACTTCGCAGGCTCCGACCTCACCAGCACGTGACAAAGTGCTCGAGGCGTTGCAGCGCAAGGCAAACATTCTCAGTGCGCTGTACGAGATGAGCAAGACGCTGGGATCAGTTTTCGATCTGGAAACGATCTTTGCTAAAGCGACCGATATCATCTTTCGCTCAACTCCCGCCGATCGCGTCGTTGCGCTGCTTGCCGAAGGGACCGGCAAAGAGAATCCCGAAGACGTAGTTCTAAATCCGATAGCGACGCGAGCGCGCGACGAAAGTTTGAATAATCACGCGCGCAAGCTGACCATTGGCCGCACCATCACCAGAAAAGTAATGAAGGATCGCGTGGCTTTACTTTCCCAGGACGCGGCCTCGGACGAACAGTTTGCGGGCGTTGATTCAATCGTGTCGCAGGGTGTTCGTTCCACCATCTGCGCGCCGCTGGTTGGCGAATCGCGCGTTCACGGCGCCATCTACGCTGACCGGTTGGATCCTTTTGCAGCTTTCAAACCCGACGATTTGGAGTTGATCAGCGCGGTCGCAGCGCAGACCGCAATCGCTGTCGAAAACGCTCGCGCGCACGAGCGCCTCGCCCGCGAAGAAGTTGCGCGTGCAAACTACAGCCGGTTTTTGCCCGAGTACGTTGTGAAACAGATGCTCGAGAATCCCGAGTCGTTTAAGTTGGGCGGCGTCAACCAAACGATTACGATTTTGTTTGCCGACATTCGCGGGTTCACGCGCATCTCGGAACACGCGCCACCGGAAAAGATTGTCAACCTGCTCAATCGTTATTTTTCCGCCATGACCGACATTATTTTTGCGCACGGCGGTACGCTTGATAAATATTTAGGTGATGGGTTGATGGCACTTTTCGGCGCGCCCACGACAACGCCGGAAGATGCGGCAAATGCTCTAAACGCCGCGGTAGCCATGCAGCGCCGCATTCTCGGCATCAATATGGAACTGCGTGAGGAAGGGTTACATGAAATCGGCGTCGGCATTGGCTTGCATACCGGCGAAGTAACGGTGGGGTACATCGGATCCGAGCGTCGATCTGAGTACACCGCAATCGGCGATGCCGTCAATACGGCTTCTCGTTTGGAATCGAATGCGAAGGGCGGCGAGATTCTGTTGAGCGATGCTACCGCGAAGGCTGCTCGCAGTAGATACAAACTAGAACCTCGCGAACCTATCAGCGTCAAAAATCGCCAACAGCCGGTCGTTTTGTGGGAAGTTGATTGGCAAAAGGCGAGCGGCGCATTCTGATTTTGTCTCAGCCGTTATGCCGCTCGGTCAGTTATTCACCCGCCGCATTACGATAGCTCGCATCTACGACATTCCGGTGCGCATCGATTATCGCTGGTTTGCAGTGGTAGCGCTGAGCACTTGGCTTATTGCCGGCAATCTGCAAAGCCACTTTATTCAACTAGGCAACGTGCGCTTGCCGCCGCTTGCTCCGGTTACTGCCGGGATCCTCGGCTTGATTACCACTGCAGGTCTGTTTCTTTCCGTCTTCGGTCACGAACTTTCACACGCGTTAATGGCGCGCGCCGAAGGCATCGAGATTGAAGAGATCGTGCTGCATCCGTTCGGCGGTTTGGCACGGCTAAAAACCGAACCTCAGAATCCTGGGGCCGAACTGCGGATTGCGGTTGCTGGGCCAGCCGCCAGTTTTGTTTTTGCTCTACTCGCGTTTGCCGGAACGAAGATCGCGGCGTTAGGAAACTACAACGCGACCGTCGTCGTTTTCTTTTTGATCGCGTGGGGAAACCTGCTGCTCGCTGTCTTCAATCTTTTTCCCGGCTATCCGCTGGATGGTGGCCGCGTGTTGCGCGCGATCTTGTGGCGCAGAAGCGGGAGCATTAAGGAAGCGACCCGCCTGGCGGGAATTTGCGGCATCCTAATCGGCGGCACGCTGATTCTGTTCGGAGTTTACATAGTGATTGCGCCGAGCTGGCGACCATCGCAACCTTACTTCATGGGTGGGTGGTCCATCCTGGTCGGTTTGTTTCTGCTCGACACCGCCGCGAAAGTCGTTAAAGCCTCATCAAGCACGCGACTGTTAACGGCCGGCGATGTTATGTCGCCGGCAATCGTTATCGACCCGGCAATGACTGTAACGAAACTGATTGACGACGTGTTGCCGCTGCATCGCCAGACGAGTTTTCCTGTGGCGGTGCAAGGTCGCGCTTATGGAATCCTGGCGCTTAAAGATCTCAAGCCGCTGCCGAGAGAAAAGTGGCATACGACACAAGTGAAAGATGTCATGCGCACAATCAATCAGCAGTTATTCGTCGACACTTCAACGACGTTCGAGTCTGCAAAAGAAATTATGAAGAACAATGGAACGGGTTCGTTGGCGGTCGTAAACAATCAAGGCGAACTGGTAGGCTTTCTGCAAAGCGGAACGATTGCCAAGCGCACTAAAAAGAATCTCAACAACAACGCAAATCGTTCTTAGCGCGCTGTATTTCTCGACTACTCATCCTCTTCCGCGTTCGATCAATACACTCGGAGTTTCATTGGCGCGAATTCGTAACCGAAACGCCATTGCCACGCCTCTGCTTTTTCGCGATAATCCAGCGGGGCTATTATTTCATAGCTGAAGGAATGATCGATGCTGGCAGTAGTTGGAGCGCTCTTTGCAAATGCGCTGATCGCAGTCATGAAG
>JBDTTW010000229.1:0-18258 GCA_039930405.1 bacterium | reverse complement strand
GTCTTGTTGCTCTGCGGCGCTTTGCTAATCATTGCACCGCTCACAATTCGCAATGCGATCGTTTATGGCAAGTTCATTCCCGTATCACTGGGAGCGGGGCAAACGCTGATCGAAGGCATTGCAGATTACAACAGCGATGGCAGTCTTGGCTTGCCGCAAACTGATATGGAGCTCATTCGCGGTGAAGCCGAAACTGCGCACCGGCCCGAATATGCCAGTTCTCTCTTCACGCCGGATGGCATCGAACGCGATCGCGCGCGGCTGGCACGCGGCCTTGCGGTTATTCGGGCGCATCCGATCTGGTTCGCCGGAGTCATGATACGAAGAGCAGCGTCGATGCTGCGGCTCGAGCGAACACCGCTGCGACTGTCTGCAACGGGTTCGGGAACGGGGCAGTCGCTGATTCAGTGGCCGTTGCGGGCCGTGCAAAAGATCTTTATCACCGCGATCTTCCTGCCGCTGTGCTTACTTGGAACCAGCATTCTGGTCTATCAGCGCCAGTTTCAAAGGCTCGCCACCATATTGGTAGTTCCCTGTTATTACTTTTGTACGCAGTCTGCCTTGCATACTGAATATCGCTACGTGCTGGTTATTCAATATTTTCTTTTTCTACTGGCGGCTGTTGCGATCTATTCAATCGTAAAGCAAACTGTTAGTTTGCGGCGGTTCGGTAGCTCTCAAGTTGAAGGCTTAACAACCAACGCAAACTAACAGTTTGCTTTACCTTTCATCCGCTACGCGGACTCTTCGATCCCCAATACTTTAGCCAGCGCCTGTAAATTCTCTTCCGCCTCGCGCCGGAATTGCGCCGCCCACGGATTCGGTTCTTCCCAAATTGGGTACAACAACACGGCCTGCAACTGATTGACTAACTGGTCCACGTCGCCAAAATCATAAAGCAGCATCCCGCGAGTTTCACCGGCTCGCGTTGCAATCACCGGCAGCCCGGCCCAGAGCGCCTCAACTCGCGAGATGCCGTAGCTTTCATCGGCAAAGCCGCGCACAAACACTTCGCTGCGTTTCAGGATTTCGTCAATCTCAGGGTTGGGCACTTCTTTAAGCACCGTGATCCAATCGCGCTGCCACAAAACTTCCTTTCGATAAGTCTCATCGCAAACGAAGCCCCCATCCAGCAACAGCAACCCGATGTCCTTCCGAGTCCTCTCGCGCAGTTCTTCAACAGCCGCAGCCACATCCTTAAAACCATAGCTGGGAAAGAAGACGCCAGTTGAACACACGCGATTTTCATGCGCGAGATAAGGTTTAAGAAGGCCCGCGGTCGCGCTTGACAGCTTCACATCGCGGTCGCCAGGCGGCGTTGGCACCAGGCAAGGTATGACTGTGACCGGCTGCTGCACCCTAATCTCGTCCTGCAGCCAACTCCGCAGGTCCTCACTGACAACGATAAAATGATCGACCGCGTTGACCGCGCGGTGAAAGCGCCGGCGCTCGAGCAGTCCAAACTCGGGATAACGCTTCGGCAACGAGCCGTCGAGAATATTCTTGAACCATTCAAAACCCAGCACACGTTTGAGCAACAGCCAAATGGGCAGCAAGAGTCGATTCGGGTATTCCAGATGAAAATGAGACGCATCAAGAATGCGCGCCTCTCGTCCTTCGGCAAGCAAAGCCCAAAGCGTGCCTAGCCTCCGGTGAGCGATGAAGCGAATACTTTTGTCATCAGGCTTTCCGCCGCCGTAAGTCCACACCTGCACGTTCGGCCCGCGCAGGCGCGCCACCAATGCCTTCATGTAAATGGCGACGCCACCATAAGGCGGCGGCAATGGTCCAAAGAGTATAATTCGCCTGCTCATTATCGCTTGAAGGCAATGACTGTAAGATAACTAAAAAATGATAGCAACCGAGATACAGGAAGAGACTGAACCGACTTTCGACAGCGAGCGCGCCTCAGTTTCAGTGGTCGTGCCTTCCTGCAATCATGCGCCGTTTGTCGCAGCCACGTTGCGCTCGATCATGAAGCAGACGCTGCGCCCGGCAAAGTTGCTGGTGATCGACGACGGTTCGGTTGACGGCTCGCCGCTAGTAATCGAACACGCGCTCAACGATTGTTCGTTTCCCTCGGAACTAATCGCGCGGGAAAATCGTGGTTTGTCGGCAACTTTGAACGAAGGCTTTCGGCGAACTCATGGCGACTATTTCGCCTACCTCGGTTCGGACGATTTATGGCTGCCCGATTTTCTCAAAGCGCGGGTAGGTTTGCTCGAGGCGCGACCCGCGGCTGTGCTCGCTTATGGTCATACTTATTTTGTCGATGAGCAGAATGCGATCATCGATTCCACTGCTGACTGGGCCGATTACGCCGATGGCGATGCGCGCGAGATGCTCCTGCGAACAACGGCGCCGATGAGCCCAACGGTCTTGTGTCGTCGCGACGCCCTTGAACACGAGCGCTGGAATGAAGAGTCAAGACTGGAAGACTACGAACTGTATCTGCGCCTAAGCGCTGCCGGCGAGTTCGCATTCGATCCGCGAATCTTGTCAGCCTGGCGGCGGCATGGTGCAAATGTCAGTTGGGATCAGACCTTGATGCTCGAAGAGCAGTTGCGTGCACAAAGCGATGCGGCGCGGAGATTTGGTTTCACTGAAAAGCAAATTGAAGACTTGCAGAGAACGACCAGATTCAACCGGGCCGAGGATTTCATGCGCATCGGTCAGAAGTCGCAGGCGGTGGGCCTGATGATGAACAACTGGCGCGGCGCTAACTCGTCCCGCGCGACAGCTCGAATGCTGTTGCGGCTGTTGATTCCAAACTCCTTCATGCGCGCGCGCGCGCGCGGCAGGCAGCGCAACGCACACAAGCACTACGGGACGATTCGGACTTAGCGAGAGTAACCAAACGTCAATTAGAGTTCCCTGGCTGGCACAGATTGCGCAGACGGAAAGCCGCACGCAAGCGTTATAGTTCGATTTAGATCTGAGGCGCGAGAAACCCGGGTGCTTACGAATTACCGGCAGGCGGGAGCAATATCTTTACGCGCGGGAGAACCGACCCTAACGGTTTTCTTTATAAGGCTGGACACTCGCTTCTTCAACCGGCTGGAGCCCCATGACGGGTCCATTACTGCTTTGACCATCAATGGATTTAACAGCTGAGGGCGCCGCCGAAAGATTGGAATCTTATCGAGCGCCCAAACGAAATACGGTGCATGCCTCGAAAAAGAAGATATCCAGAATAGCCGGCAGTAATAGTTAAATAGAGAATCCTTGCGCGGATCGCTAACCGCTAGCCCATCGATCCGCATCTGTTGGGCCATCTTTGTGCCGGGCAGCACAAACAGCTTGTTGATGCACATCGAGAAGCCACCGCCCATCTCGAGAAGAACATTCAGCGTCTTTCTCAGATCCTCTTCCTCCTCGTAGGGATTGTAAGTAATTATGTCGCTGTAAAAAGGAATGCCGAGCTGCTTGCAAACGCGCACGGTCTGAAGAAACAAATCGCGATCATAAACGCGATCGAAGACCTTCTTGTTGATCCGCTCGCTGCCTGACTCTAGTGCAAGACAGCAGAACGTCAGTCCCGCATGCTGAAGCACCTTCAGAATATTCTCGATATCGCGACTGGGATAGATATAAGCATCGAAAGGCAGACCGACCTGTTCCCGGTAGAGCGGGGCAAACTCGGTAAGCCACTTGAGGTTCATGCCGAAGATCTCGTCCTCAAAGCGGATGTGCGTGAGGTTAAACTGATTCTTCGCCTGAACGAGTTCGGCAACGATATCCTGCGGAGAGCGGCGCCGCAGAAATTTTTCTCCACTGTAGAGATCTTTCAACGAAGCCTCGCAGCAGTAGGTGCATTTATAAGGACAGCCGCGCGCGCTCATGGTCTGATAGTCGCCTGGCTCGCGGTCATTTATTACAGGATAATTCTCGACGAGTTGATCATCTTCGATGAAATACTTGTTGTCAGGTGTATTATCTCGCCACGGATATTTATCAATTTCCTGTTCGGCTGGAGCTTTCGGATTGAACACCGTCTTTCCCTCTCGCTTATATGCGAGGTTGCACACATCATCAAAGCTACGACCCTGGTCTATTCGCTCCGCGATTTCAATGATCGTCTGGTCGCCTTCTCCCACGCAGGCGTAGTCGCACAACTCAAGGCACTGAGGGGCATTGACCGTCGGGTCATATCCGCCCCAAACTATGGGAATGTCAAAGTGATCTTTGATGAACCCAGTCACTTTAACGTTCTGCACGCGCAGGGGCGTGTTGACAGTCATACCAATAACATTCGGGCGCAGCCGCGCCAACAAATCGCGCAACAGTTCAAGCTCGCGGGGGGAGATGTGGGAGTTTGACGCATACTTGAAAACCTTGCCGCGCTCGTTCACGCCCATCCACGGATATTCGCCTATCTCAAGCTCCAGCTCATAGCTCCAATCAGTGTTGTAGCGTTTGAGGAAGATCATGTGACATTGATGTCCGAGCTGCTTCAGGTTTGCAGACATCAACCGTTGCCCATAGGCATTGCGGTCATAAATTGAGATAAGAACGATGTTAGCCACTGGCAGTTCTCTTAAACTAGATTTGTTTCACCCCACGGCGGGTCGGGCGCTCCACATTCTTAGGCTGCCACAGCGGGCTGTCAAGACAGAATCGTGCTTGTCGCCGCCTTAGGCTTCCTTGACGAACCCGTAAACGTCCTGGTGATTGTCCCAGCCGCGTTCCTTGAAGAAGACTTCTCGTAAACCGCCCACCTCCTGAACGCGCGCCCGGATCCAATCCGGTGAAGTCAGCGACACGCCGTACTCTTTCTCGCCCGGGTAATCCTCAAATCCGTAACCTGTTTGCGGATAGTCAAAGCCAATTCTTTTGATCTGTTCTGCCTCCAGCCCGTAATCGAACTCTCGCCTCACGATTCTGCCGGGAACAAAATCGCCGTGAGTTGTAAAGATCATCAGTCCGCCTTCAGCTAGATGGCGACGAAAGAGTTTCATCAGCGCGACGATTCCGGATTCGTTCAAATGCGTTACGAGCGAGCCACACCAAATTAGATCAAACTTCCTGCCGAGTGAAACCTCATCAAGATTCAGCGACGAAAATGCCGCCCGCGCGCCAAACGTCCGCACGCAAAACTCGACCGGCCCACTCTCGAGCTCGCAAGCAGTGATCTCCGCATTGGGAAATCGTTGCAGCAGAAATCGCAGCACGCGCCCACTGCCACAGGGGAAATCGAGTATCGAGCGAACCTCGGTTAGGCCGGCGCAGACAACAGCTTCATTGATGCAACTGATCGCCGACAGCCCAACTTTGTAGTAATGCGCGCCGTCGCCGTCGTACATGCCGTCGTTGTAATAGATGCGCGTGCTGACCTTGCCGAGGAGTTCACGCTCGCTTGCGGAGAGCGATGGGTCGGAAAGCAGACGCTGCTTCTGAAGTCGTACTTGCGGTGGGATCGTGCGCAACCAACGTCGCGTCGCACCTAGATAAGGCCAGAAAGCTCGAGGCACAATGCGCTTGAGTGTACTCACTTGCAACTCTGGACCTTCCTTGACGACCTGTTTCGTGGTCTTTAGACTGGCCAACTCGACTGCAAGCAACATAAGCCGCGACTCGTTTCGATTGCAAGCGAACAAATACCGCAGGTTTCCAGAGTCGCGAGTTAAGATAGAGCTTGATGGATCTACAAACCAGCAAAGGCCGCGAACTGCCCCGGGATATTTCCGCATCATCGGTTCGGCATGTCGAATCAGATTCCACCAACCTTGATTTTGACCCTCCCAGACGCGCGCTAATCAAGTCAGAAGAAGCCGGCGTCCAACTTAACCTGGCAGAACTGTGGTATTTCCGCGAGCTGCTCTACTTTCTCACCCTCCGCGACGTCAAAGTGCGCTACAAGCAAACGGTCATGGGATTGGCCTGGGTAATAATTCAGCCGCTCGGGACCATGCTCATCTTTACCCTCGTCTTCAATCGTTTCGTTCGTCTCGATGCGGGACCGCTGCCTTATCCGCTCTTCGCGCTCTCCGGTCTGCTGCTCTGGCTCTTTTTTGCCAATGCCGTTACTAACAGCACCTACAGCTTGGTTAGCAATTCCAACCTGATTACAAAAGTCTACTTCCCGCGAATGTTTATTCCGGCGGCTTCAGTGGGCGCCGGGCTCGTCGATCTGGGCGTGGCTTTCCTGTTGTTGATCGCGATGTGCTTCTACTACGGCGTGAGTCTCACTCTGCACAGTCTGCTTTTGCCCCTGATCATTTTCTTGATGTCATTGCTCGCGCTGGGTGTCGGCTTGCTGTCCGCTGCGTTGACCGTCAAATACCGCGATCTCCGTCACGCGCTGCCGTTCATCATTCAACTTTGGATGTTTGCCTCGCCCGTGATCTATCCAGTGCGCGTGGTGCCGGAAAAATGGAAATGGATACTGACGGTGAATCCAGTCGCCGGAATCATCGAAGGTTTTCGTGCGTCGCTCACCGGACAGCCGTTCAACTGGTTGCAGTTGTCTTTTGCGGCCGCGATCACGTTGGTTTTGCTCGTGATTTCCGTATATGTCTTCCGGAGATTTGAAGATACTTTCGCCGATGTTGTTTGAGTGATGAAGCCAGCGATCAAAATCGACCACCTCAGCAAACGCTACCGCATCGGTGGCCTGCATCCGGGCTACATGACTTTCCGCGAAATGATCGGCGGCGTCGTAACGGCGCCGTTTAGAAAGCTGAAGAGCGGCAACGGTCATCAGACACTCTGGGCGCTCAACGACATCAACCTGGAAATCGGACAAGGTGAACTCGTCGGGATCATCGGCCACAACGGCGCCGGCAAATCGACCCTGCTGAAAATTCTGTCGCGCGTAACCAAACCTACAACGGGTGAAGTCGAACTATTCGGACGCATTGGGAGTCTGCTCGAAGTGGGCACAGGCTTTCATCCTGATCTGACCGGACGCGAAAACATTTTTCTGAGTGGCGCCATCCTGGGGATGCGGCGCGCAGAGATCGAGCGAAAGTTTGATGAGATTGTCGCTTTTTCGGAGCTGGAGAAGTTTATCGAGACTTCGGTCAAGTGGTACTCATCGGGAATGTACGTGCGCCTGGCCTTTTCAGTTGCCGCTCACCTCGAGCCGGAGATTCTTATGATGGACGAGGTGTTGGCGGTAGGCGACGCCGCGTTTCAACAGAAGTGCCTTGACAAGATGCACGACATTCGTCAACAGGGCCGCACTATTCTTTTCGTGTCGCATGACATGACAGCCATCACACGACTCTGCAAGCGCGTCGTGCTGCTCGAAAACGGTAGGATCACCGGGGACGGCGAGCCACGCGAAGTTGTCAATCAGTATCTAAGTTCGAGCTTGAAAACCGGTGCTGCGCGCGAATGGACTAATGCGAGTGAAGCGCCGGGCGACCAGGTTGTGCGACTCAGGCGCATATGCGTGCGCGATGAAGCGGGCGAAACGATCTCGGTTGTTGATATCCGAAAACGCTTTGGAATTAAGTTGACTTACGAAGTGTTGCAAGAAGGCCACGCGCTCGTGCCAGTGATAGAGTTTTACAATGAGGAAGGAACGGAGATCTTCAGCACTCACGACACGAACGAGGAGTGGCGTCGTCAGAAGCGGCCGCGTGGAACCTACACCAGCACGGTCTGGATTCCCGGCAACTTGCTTGCCGAAGGAAGCCTCATTGGTAACGTTTCGGTCATGTCGCATTTTCCGTCCACGATCCTGCACGCACACGAAAGCAACGCCGTCGCGTTTCAAGTTGTCGATTCCCCGGCGGGCGATTCTGCGCGCGGCGATTATGTTGGACCGATGCCGGGGTTAATTCGTCCGCTGCTCGATTGGACCACCGAGCAGGTCGGTACCACGGCCGGTCGCGGAGTCTAACTTTTTGGACCGTCTCTCGATGAAAGAAAGATTGCCCCTTTCGCTCAAGGTCGCCGCCAAACGACTCTTCTTTCAGATAGGCGTTGAGTATACGCGCCTCTTTCCGGGTTCAAAGTTCGCCGAGCGCATTTCCGAGAGCGCGCGCGAGCACGGACTCGGTGTGAACCACTCGCCAACAAACAGCAAAGGTAGTATCGAGGTCGCGGTCTTCGAGCAATTAATACCGACGCCCGATCGCGATGCGGCAAGCGCGCGCATGGTGTTCATACTGCGAGCGCTGTCGGAATGGTGCCATCCGGTTTTCATTCCGCTTGGCAAACGACTTTGGCCAGAATACGAAAAACAGCTTTGGAGTGAGGGCATCGAAACAGCAAGCGTACTCAACTACAAACAACTGCTTGCGCATCGAAGAATTGCCGCGGTTGTTTTGAGTCGTCCGGCCGTCGCCGCTGCGCTATTAGAATCAGTTCGCCGCATCGATCCGAAACTCAAGATCGTCTATGACATGGTCGACGTTCATCACTTGCGCGCCGAGCGGGAAGCGGCGCTGACAGGCGATCCAAACGCGGTTCGCGAGGCTGACACGCTGCGTCGTCTAGAGACGCACGTTGCGCAGGCATCGGATATAGTTTGGTGTGGATCACTCCCCGATAGGGAAATCATGGCGCGGCTCGCGCCCGGCGTGCCGTTGGTCGTCGTGCCGACTGTGCATGAGCTGCATAAACGCGGCTTGCCGTTCGCAGAGCGCAATCATCTCCTTTTCGTCGGCAACTTCGCGCATCGTCCTAATGTAGATGCCGTACGCTTCCTGGCTCGTGAAGTCCTGCCACTTGTCCGTAGTTCGATTCCCGAGACGGAACTCCTTGTCGTCGGTGTCAACGCGCCGCCCGATTTTGCCGACTATGCCTCGGCAGGCGTGCGTGTGTTGGGTTACGTATCCAATCTCGAAAGCCTTATGTCTACCTGCCGCGTGTTTGTGGCGCCGATTCGGTTCGGCTCGGGTGTCAACGGCAAAATCGGTGAAGCGCTCGCTTACGGTTTGCCGGTTGTCACGACAACTGTCGGCGCCGAGGGATGGGGCTTCACAAACGGCGAACAGATTCTGATTGCTGATTCACCAGCCGAGTTTGCTCAGGCCGTGCTTCGTATCTACAACGATGGTGAGCTTTGGCAAAAACTCTCCAACGGCGGCTACTTGCACATCAAAGAAAACAACACCCCGGAAGTTGTCGGGAAGATAATCAACGACTCGCTCAGAAACATCCAGCCGTCGAATAAGATCGAATAGCTTACGTCGTCTTCAGCTCATCGCTTGCGAGGTGATGAAAGTCTGGATTGTCTTGATCGAGCGGCCGGGAAAGCATGTTGATCCATTGCGCGTCGGTCCTGGTATGAAAAGTGTGCAGCTCGTAGGGTTCGATTATGAAAATATCCCCTTTGGAAAATGACACCTCGACGTGCTCTCCTGAGCGCAAATCATCAATGATCACATCAACCTCACCGGAAACGATGAAGAAGAGTTCGCGCGTTTCCTTGTGGTAATGATTTCCTCTGACCTGCTGCGCGGTGGTCTCGATGAAATTCACCTCGGCCCATGGTTGTTGGGTAATTCCCAGGAAGCCGCCGCGGTCGTCGTGTTTCGAAATGTAGGGTGTAAGTCTTTGCATTATACGCCTCCAGACTCCTGCAAACGCCTGAAGCCCTCGCTCACAGAGTTGAATGTCAGGCGCAGCTTCTTTGCCGTCTCCGCAATCGCTAAAGATGAATCAGCTTGCAGCAGCAGCGTGTCTTTCAGACCCTTAAAAGAAACCGGTGTCAGCAAACTCGCGTTGAGTCCAAGCGTCTCCGCGTAAGCGCGGAAAAACTCAAAGCGGCTGACGCGCTCGCGCCCTACTGTGTGAAAGACACCGGCCAGGTGTTGCTCCAGGATCGTTTCCATCATTTCACCTAAATTGTCCACATAGGTTGGGGTATTGAAGACATCAGTGAAGCACTCAACCGTTTTCCCTGCCTCGATTTCACTAACAAACCATTTCAAGAGCGGCGATCCTTTACCATAAATTCCGCCACTGCGACACACTGCCACCTGGTCCGACTCTGCCAGGGCGAAACTCTCACCCAATAATTTGCTCCGACCGTAAGCCAGCGCTGGTTCGGGCAAGTCGCTTTCTTTGTAGTTTCCTTCCACGCAACTGAAGACAAGATCGGTCGAGAGGTAGATCAACCTCGCTCCCACTCGACGACAAGCGCGTGCAACGTTTTGAGTTCCGGCCGCGTTTACTTGATACGCTTCGTCCGGATTGTCCTCACAGAGTTTAAGATTCTTGTTGCCGGCTGCGTGAATGACAACCTCTGGCCGTTCCCGATCGAAGGCGGAGAAGACTGTGTTCGCATCTCTTATATCCAACTGAATTGATCGTTCGGCGGAAGCTGAAGGAGGATGGGTAAAGTAGGTCGTTACGGTTCGCCGTCGCGGCCCGAAATACCTCGCCAGGTTTTGCCCGACAAAGCCGCTGCCACCAGTGATCAGTAACATGTTTTCGGAGTCAACCAATCCAACGATCGTACCACAGACTTACATTCAGCAACGCCCACAGATGAAAACTCCAATCGCGCGCGCCGCGCCGGTGTTCCTCAATCAAGCGCGCGATAAAGTCATAATCAAACAGATTTCGACTGCGCATTGAAGAGTTCATGATCATCCCGCCCAGCGCTGCACCGCCGTCGCCGCGAAACCATTCGCGTATCGGCGCGCCAAAACCACGCTTCGGCCGGTACAACAAATCAGCCGGCAGAACTTTCTCCAGCGCCCGCTTCAAAATGTATTTCCCAGTACCATCTTTGATTTTCAAAGCCACCGGCAAACTCATCGCGTATTCCACCAGGTGGTGATCGAGAAACGGCACGCGCGCTTCGACCGAAGTCGCCATAGTCATCTTGTCCACACGCATTAGCAGCAACTCGGGCAAACGCAGTTTCAACTCGAGATAGGACATGCGCGCGGCAAAATCTGCCTCCGGCCTGGCCGCAGCAATATACTCAAGGTGTTTCTCGACTGCCTGGTACGACGAGAGGCCGTCAACGCGTTGACTTAATTCAGTCGATAGAACTCGGCGCTTGAATTCCTCATCAAAAACTATCGCGCCGCCCCAGAAGAGCGCTTCGTCAGCGCCCAGCCGACGTGCCAACTCTATCGCCGTGCGTTTATTGAAGGACGTCTCCAGCAGAGGCTTTGCCAGCGTCGTCAATGAATGGCGCAGCGAAACGGGAAGTTGTTCGGCGCGGCGCCAAAACTGTTCGTAGATTCGCACGTATTTTCGGAACCAATCATAGCCGGCAAATATTTCGTCAGCGCCCTCGCCGACCTGCACGACGATCGTGCCAGTTTCGCGCGCCAGCTTTGAAACGTAGTAAAGCGGCACGCAAACGGGATCAGCCAGCGGCTCGTCCTGATGATAGATGAGCTCCGGAAGGAACTGCTGCATGTCGCCCTGGTTGATGATTACTTCGTGATGATCCGTTTTGAAGCGTTGCGCCACAGACCGCGCGCTCTCCAGCTCGTTTAGTTCTTCGTTGTCTTCGAAGCTTACGGTGTAGGTGCGCACCGGTTGCGACATCAGTTCCGACATCAGCGCCACGTTGGCCGACGAATCGACCCCGCCCGAAAGGAAAACGCCGAACGGCACGTCAGACATCATGCGCTTGCGAATTGAATCTCGCAGCAGGCGCAGGATTTCTTCGCTGTGTTCCGCTTCGCTAACCGCCGCAAAGTTTTCAACAGGCTGCGCGGGAGGCAGCGCGTCCCAATATTGTTTTAGTGCGACGGTTCCGTCGCGTTTGATAATCAACAGATGTCCGGCGGGCAATTTTTGAATGTCGCGAAAGAGCGTTTGCGGCGCCGGCGTGGTGAGGAAAGTTAGATAATGATAGAGCGACTGTTCGTCGATTTCTGGGCTGACGGACGGGTGCTGCAGGATGGCCTTGATTTCCGAAGCGAAGATAAAACGCCCGCCCCGGGTGTAGAAGTAGAGCGGCTTCACACCGACGCGATCGCGCGCCAGCACAAGTTGTTCACGCCGCGCATCCCACAAAGCGATGGCGTAGTCGCCTTCGAGTTCATTTACGAAATCCAGGCCGCGTTCTTCGTAAAGATGCAGGATGGTTTCCGAGTCAGTGTGCGAGGAATAATGATGGCCACGTTGCTCAAGGCCCTGGCGCAATTGCAAGTGGTTGTAAATCTCGCCGTTGAAGACCAGCCAGACATCTTTGGTGCAGCCGTGCATCGGCTGATTGCCGGCGGGCGAAAGATCGATGATTGAGAGGCGACGAAATCCAAGTCCGCCGCGGCCTTCGTCGAAGATCAAAGAGCCTTTGTCATCCGGCCCGCGATGCGTCAGCTCGTCGCGCATGCGTTCGACGAGTGCGAGTTCAACCCGCCCTTCGCTGGCGCCGTATTCCCAGATGCCGCAGATGCCACACATAAAAACAGAGGTCAGAAGTCAGAGGTCAGATTATCAGAGCTTTGGACAACAGCAATTCGCGCCTGCGGATCGTCATAGCCGCCAACTGGAACGATGGCCCAGCGAAGTTTGCAGGGCAGCTTCGTTTTGGTTGTCCAGCCGGCTGAAACTGATTCGGCCTTTGCGCCATAGTGTTTCGACGTGAATTGGTTTGTCAGGGCTGGCGGTTGATCGAGATCAAGTGAACACACTAACAAACGCGCATCGTTGGTTCTGTCGGTTGCCATAACGTGATTACCATCGAAATGGTCGATCTCAAGTCCGCTGTCGAAATGGAACCGTACAGCAACTTCGTGTTCGCCCCTGCCAATAATCTCATCTTCGACTAGCCACCAACGGTCCGGCTTATGAAACGTGACGCGGCGCCGGTGTGTCGCCGGCTCAGCCAGGCATTCGTAGCCGGAGTGCTCCGCGACAATGCGATCCTGTTCCGGCGTGCTTTCCCAGGACCGGACTTTCACGCGCGCTTCAGCACCAACAACAAACGGCGCTTCTGCGCGAATTGTATTCTGCTCGGCGCCGTCGAGCTGCACGGTTGAATGATATGCCGTCGAGCGAAAGAGATGCCGCTCGTGCAAGTCGGCAGTGTAAACATACGTTCCGGGATCGACGATGAAGGCGCGGCCGCCGGCGGACACCTCAACACTCAAGGCATCGTTGTGCCGGTGCGAAGCCGGTCTGTTTTTGTGCGGCCCGTTGGTATTGAAGAGCAAGTAAAGATCATCGTGCCGCAAGACGTAAGTGCCGGCATCCGGAAAGCCTGCGGATGAAACGGTTGTAGCTGAAGTCTCCAGCTGTTCGTAGGTTTGCAGACCTTTCGCTCCCAAAATCCAAATCAACTCTGGCGGCATCTCGAGCTGCATCAGCTTGAATTGCGAATCCTCGAAGACGACCGCAGCCAGCGGCAACAGATAAGCGTGATCGTCCGCGCTGCGCAGAATTAGCTGTAACACCTGACCGCCATCGGTATCGCCCACCAGCGGCGCGGCCCCGTCAGGTCGCAGGATGGCCTTCAGGTAGATCAGCAGCGAATGCAGCTTGCGCCAATACTTGTCCGCGATCGGAATCTCATTCGCGCGACAAAGAATGAACGAGTAAAGAAAGAGTTCGAGAACGAACCGGTGATAGCCGGTTGAACCTTCGTAATGCGCGCCACCAGGCAGGATTTGTTTGTCCATCTCGCGCAACATTTCGGCGAGCGCCCATTCGCGCCACTCTTTCGCGGCGCTCAGTTCCGGCAACATAACGCCCAGCCACAACAAGCCCGTAACGTCCGATAAATAATGGTTGCTGGTTGCGACATAAGAAAACTCGAGGTTGCGTTTGATGTGCGCGCCGTGCTGGTCAAACATCTTGAGCAACAGCGCGAGTCGCTCCTCGTTCAGCGCTGGGGAACTTCGGAAGAGCGATAACGCTGCCAGCAAATTCATGGACCGCAGCGCAACTTCCATTGCGCACGACCAGTTTGCGCCGCGGCCGAGCGGGTTCTGTTCGTGCCAACTTTCCACTTGCTTAAAAAACTCGGCGGCGAATTCTTCTTCTTTAGTCAATGCATATGCCCGGCCCAAAGTGACGACGTGGCCCAGACGATTGAGTTCCCACAACACGCGTATGTCCGAGCCGTCGTTGCGCCACAAGAGAGTGTCCGCGTGATATTCGAGCGGCCAGCTTCTGCCGGAGAGTGGATCGCGCAGCCAGTTGATCGGATTTCCGAAATCCTGCAAACCAAAACCCAACAACGGCCAGCGCTGCTGTTTCGTAATTCGCCACGCAGCGTCGATCACCTGGCGTGCGTCGTCAGGAAACTTATTTCGCATCTCAACCGCCACGGCGTCTGCGACCTCAAAACCTGGCAGGAAGCGGGGCGTATCCCGAGTGCGAAAATGTTTGAGCAGATCGGATGAAGAGAGTTTTTGGAATTCCGGCAGCAACCGCGCCGGTTGAGAAGTGAGCTGCGCGAGCTGTGTTCGTTCGCGGCGATGACCGGCCGTGGCGCGCCCGCGGCGAAACCCCTCGCGCATTGCCTGCGCGAAACCGATCTTGCCGCTCAACACGCCGCGAATGCCTTTCGCGATCGTTGAGCTAGCAGACTTATTGGGACCCTCGGAAGAGTTTCGCAATTTTGCGCGCCGCTGTCGCTTGAAGTTATGCGACAGTAAATGAATAACGCTGAAAGCGTTCGCCAATTCCAGCCCAGGGTTGCGCTTGGCAACCCTGGGAAAACGCATCTCATTTCAACGAGGTGCAAATCTGAAGGGGTTGGTTAACCGCGCAACCCCTTCAGGGTTGCGAAACAAATCTCTTCGGCATTCTTGAACCCCAGGGTTTCCAAGCAAACGCTCCCACTCCACGCGGGCTGCCCGCGTAGGGACCCCGGCCTGGGCTGATATTAGCCAACGCTTTCAGCGTTACACCATTTTTGGACGCCTCCATGGATTTTCGGCTTGTTGTGAAAAACATTCGCGATGATTAATCGATCCACGGAACGGCTCAAGCAAAACGATTCACAGCGCTGCGACGATGCGCTCCGCCGTATGCCCATCCCAAAGCGGAATGCTAACAGGTTCTCGCGGCGTTTCGGCAAGCGCGACGGACGCGGCCGCAACAATCCGGGCGGTATCGGTGCCCACGATTTTGTTCGTTCCCATCGTTACGGTAATCGGCCGCTCGGTGTTTTCGCGCAGCGTCAGACAGCGAATACCGAGTTGCGTAGTCTCTTCCTGAATGCCCCCGGAATCCGTCAACACCAAACGCGCACCGCTGAAGAGACTAAGAAAGTCCAAATACCCGAGCGGATCGATCAGACGCAAGCCTTCCATTCTCTCAATTCGTTCCTGCAAACCAAGGCCGGCAATTGTTTTCTGCGTTCGGGGATGAACTGGAAAAATCACCGGCAGCGTTTTGGTGATGGTTTCGAGTGCCTCGAGAATTCTGCCGAACACGATCGCATCATCTACGTTTGCCGGTCGGTGTAAGGTCAGCACGCCGTAACTCTTTTCCGTCAAACCCAATTGATTTCTGATCGGCGATTTGCGCGAGCGTTCCAGATGTTGGTAGAGCGAATCGATCATGACGTTTCCCACGAAACGAATGCGCTCGGCCGGAATGCCCTCGGCTTGCAAGTTATCCTCAGCGTCAGCGGAGGGCGTTAACAAAAGATCCGCGATTCGATCTGTTTCCACGCGATTCGCTTCTTCGGGCATTGACGAGTCATAGCTGCGCAAGCCGGCTTCGACATGCGCAACCCTCATACCTGATTTCTTCGCCGCACGCGCGCAGGCGAGCGTGGAATTTACATCGCCGACGACGATCACCCAGTCGGGCTTTTCTTTGACGAGTACCGGCGCAAACCGTTCTTCGACCGCGGCTAGTTGTTCGTCGCGCGAGGCCGAACCCACCCCCAGGTGAATATCCGGCGCCGGCAGATCAAGGTCGCGAAAAAACGCGTCGGACATGTCTGCGTCGTAATGTTGCCCGGTATGAACCAGAAGCGGCGCAAACTCGCGTTCGCGCCGCTTCATTGCCGCGACAATCGGCGCTATCTTCATGAAGTTTGGCCGCGCGCCGACAACATTGATTACTTTCAGCATTTTACAAAGTCCAATGTCTTTGGACTTACAGCCTGATTATGCGCGCGCTGCTCTCGCGTCTGACATCCCCGTTCAGCGCGTTGCGCGTATCAACTATCAACGACGTCAAGCGCGTTACGCGGCTGTAATCCATGTCGCTGTGATCAGTAACGATGATCACGCAATCCGAGTCACGTAGTTCGGCATCATTCAACTCCACCGAAGCAAGCGGTTCGCCGCCCCCTTCGGTGTGCGCGTCGTCAAATCTAACTTCTTTTACAAACGGATCGTGATAGCGCACATCGGCGCCTTTTGCGCGCAGTCGATCAATGATCGACAGCGCCGGGCTTTCGCGCACGTCGTCGATATCTTTCTTGTAAGCCACGCCCAGCAACAGAATGCGCGAACCTTTCATTGACTTACTTTCGTCGTTCAGCCCGTCGGCCACTAGTTGGACCACGTGCTCCGGCATGCGCGAATTAACTTCTTCCGCCAGTCCGATGAAGCGTGAATCGAATCCATGTTGCCGCGCTTTCCACGAAAGGTAATGAGGGTCGAGCGGAATGCAATGGCCGCCAATTCCCGGTCCGGGATAAAACGCCATGAAGCCAAACGGTTTGGTCGCAGCCGCGCGAATCACTTCCCAGGTGTCGATGTTCAGCGCATAGCAAAGCCGCGCCATTTCGTTGGCCATGCCGATGTTTACTGCCCGAAAAGTGTTTTCCAACAGCTTCGCAGTCTCAGCAACGCGGGCCGAACTGACCGCGTGCACGTCCTTAACGATCTGGGAATAAAGAAAGGCAGCGACTTCGGTTGAGTCAGCCGTGACGCCGCCGACAACTTTCGGAATGTTGTGTGTTTTAAACTGCGGATTGCCCGGGTCGACTCGTTCCGGCGAGAAAGCCAGCAGGAAATCCTCGTCAAGTTTTAGTCCGGTTTCTTCGAACATCGGCAACAACACCTCATCGGTGGTGCCGGGATAGGTCGTCGACTCAAGGATAATTAGTTGACCATGATGCAGGCGCTGTTGGATTTCGTCGGCCGCGGCAAGAATGTACGAGACGTCGGGCTCTTTGGTCTTACGCAACGGCGTCGGCACGCAAATGATGACCGCAGCGCAATCCTGAAGCTGATCAAAGTTGGTGGTGGCGCTGAGTCGTTTACTGTCAACAAGTTCCTTAATGACTGACCCGGGCACATCACCGATATATGAATCGCCGGCATTGATCTGCGCGGCTTTAGCGACATCAACTTCGAACCCGACGGCTTGAAATCCAGCGCGGGCGAACTCAGTTAGCAGCGGCAAGCCAACATAGCCCAGCCCAACCACTCCCACGAGGGCGCGCTTTGCTTTTATCGCGGCAGTTATTTGTTCCTTGACCATTAATCAGTTGTTCCTCGGGGCTATGGTGGCAGGCGCGCAGTTCGTTTCGTAAGCACGCCCACACCGCTCGCGTTGTCTCACTCTTTGCTTTTAAGACTATTGCCCAGCCAATTAAATGGCTTGTCAATATTGAAGTAGTAGGTGGCGCGCTGCTGAGTCTCAGGATCCGTCACCGTCATTTTATCGTAATGATGGCTCTTATCTTCAATCAACGCCTGAGCAGTCGGCCGCACGCCCATATAGTTGAACAAAGCGTACTCCTCGTCGGTTGAGATGACGACGAACGCTGTCTCCATCGTCTTCCCATCACCCGAGTCGCTAATGGACTTTAGCAATTTCTGAAAAATGTTTTTGTGATAGTCCGCTTTGTCCGCATGCCCAAGTTCTCGATTCGCTACATAAGCGCTAAAGTGCGCGTTAATGTCGAGATAGTTGGCAGCAAGAATTTTTTCGCTGGAGCTCAGGGCCTGGTCGTATTGCTTGTCCTTCAAAGCGGCGAACATTGCTTTTCGCGTTTCACGGTCGCCGCCGTAGGGGCTGTACTGCTTGGTTTCGGTGTAAGCCAAACGCAGTTCCTGAAAGTTAACCGCCGCATCCTCTTGCTTCACTCTTTCAAGCAGAACATCGTAGGAAACTTTCGCCGGGGGCTTTTGGGCCAGACCAGCGGCTTGGAGCAAAAGCAGGACTAAGACGATGCGGTTGGTTTTTCTAAGCATATCAGCGGACGACGCTCACTAAGGACAGACAAGCGAAAAACTTGATCGCGTTGCAATCTCAGCAAGACTATTGAGCGTTGCCAGCAGTGTCAAGCAAGCTTTCTCTTGACACTGAGCTATTAACCCCACTATACCGACACAAATTTATGAGCGAAGCGGCTGACAATTCTTCCCCGAAACTCGTGCGCGGCCTGGGCCTGCTCGACGCCAGCATGATTGT